>JBAZJM010000035.1:0-23154 GCA_041651315.1 Lentisphaeria bacterium
CTCTAAAGACCGCGGCATGACCACCACCGACATCGGCCACATGACGGCCTGCGGCACGGTGCTGGCGATGGTCATCGCCTACCCGTCGGGCTGGCTGATCGACAAGCTCGGGGTGCGCCGGGTGTGGGCGGCTTCCGGCCTGCTGGTCAGCCTCGCCCAGCTGGCGCTGTACCTGTTCGCCCGCGACAAAACCTCCTGCTTCATCCTGTACATGGCCTACAACGGCATCAACATGGTCATGGCGGCCTGCCTGCTGCCGATGATCTTCTCCTACCTGCCCAAGGAGAAGTTCGGCCAGCTCGCCAGCTGCCAGGGGCTGATCAGCCAGGCGCTGAGCTTTGCCGGCACCATGACCGTGGGCGGCCTGATGACCTGGACCGATTCCTACCGCACCGCCTTCCTCTACGGCAGCGTCATCTACCTGTTCTCGCCGGTGTTCCTGCTGCTCATGCGCTACGCCCGCAATCCGTTCGCGGGACACGACACCTCCATGCGGGTGTGAAAAAATCGGAGACAAGCCTCACGCGGAGGCGCGGAGTTCGCGGAGGGTTTACTCTTGGCATACTGCGTTAGGCTGAAGGCAATTAAAGTGTTCACCCCAACCCGGCATAATCGGAATCAAAACGATGCCGATACCGATAGCGATACCGACCCCGAGGGCAACCGGTGAATGATCAAGGCTCCCACCTCTCGGGTTTTTCCCGATGTTTTTCATCGGTATCGGGGTCGCTATCGCTATCGGAATCGAAGGATTCAAGGAGATCACACATGAATTTCGCCTGCAAATTTTTGACGGTGGCCGGGCTGCTGGCGCTGCCGCTGGCGGCCGCCGCCGGGGACGCGCTGGTCGAGCACATCGCCCAGGAACCGGACTCCGTCTTTTCAGTGGGGATGAACGGCGGCGTGCCGACGCCGTTTTACAACGGCAAGCCGGTCAACATGCTGATCTATTCCGCCATCAACGCCACCCCGCGGGTGTTGCGGCACGTGCCCGCCATCAGCGGCACCGGCATCCACTATTACGAAGTGCCGATGAATTTTTACGAAACGCTGGGCGAAGATGGCAAAACCGACTTCAGCCAGCCCTTGGCCGGCCTGAGAACGGTGCTGGAAATGGATGAGAACGCCTACGTCATGGTGCGCATTTACATGGCCACCCCCTCTTGGTGGCATAAAAAGAACCCCGATCAGCTGGCCCAAACCCTGGTCAAACCCGACCCGGGCATTGAGTCGGCCGCCTCCCCAATCTGGGTGGACGACACCAACGCCCTGCTCAAGAAATACTTGGCCGCCCTGGAAAAATCGCCCTATGGCAAGCGCATCCTCGGCTACCATCTGGACTGGGGCCGCCCCTATGGCGAGTGGCATTATCCGGGGTTTAGCCAGATTCCGGACAGCAGCCCCGTGATGACCGCGCAGTTCCGGCGCTGGCTGGCGGTCCAATACGGGTCCCAGCCGGAGTTTGCCACCGTGCAGATCCCGGGCCTGGACGCCCGCAACCAAAGCAACAGCGTCAGCATTTTCCGCGACCCGGCCAATCACGGGGAGCGCCGGGTGGCCGATTATTACCGCTGCCAGCACGACACCCTGTCCAACGCCATGCTGTCCTTCTGCAAGACCGCGAAGCGGGCGGTGGGCGGCAAGAAGCTGATCGGCGTGTTCTACGGCTATTACTTCCACATGGGGCTGGACCGCACGGAACAGGCCGAGGGCGGACACCTGGCCCTGGCCAAGGTGTTGGCCTCGCCCGACATCGACTTCCTCAGCGGCCCCTATTCCTACCAGTATGAGTCGCGCAAAGTCGGCGGCGACGGCTGCATCCGCACCCTCTCGGAATCGGTCAAGCTGCACGGCAAGCTGTTCATCACCGAAGTCGACGAGCCGACCTACCTGGGCTGCTCGCAAGGCGTCGACATCAAGGGCCGGGGCACCGACACCCTGGCGGGCAGTCTGTCCGCCATGCGCCGCAATTTCTCCAACACCCTGGTCCACGGCACCGACAGCTGGTGGTTCGACATCGGGCCCAAGGACGTGTTGGGCGGCTTTGCCGGCGGCTGGTGGAACACGCCGGAATTCCTCACCGAACTGAAGCGCTTCAAGGGCATCGCCAGCGACAGCCTGACGCGCAACCGCGCCTCGGCGGCGCAGATCGCCGTGGTCTGCAACCCGGACACCTACTATTACGTCGTCTGCCACCTGTCCAACAAGGACAAGCTGACCCATCCGCTGCTCCACCAGACCGTCAGCACGCTGTATCATGCCGGCGCGCCCTTCGACCTGGTGCTCGCCTCCGATCTCGAACGGCTGGACTATCCGCGCTACAAGCTGCTGGTGTTTCTCGACACCTTCTTCCTCACCCCGACGGAACGGCAGACCATTGAGCGGAAGGTCAAGGCCAACGGGCATACCGTGCTCTGGGTCTACGCGCCGGGCTACATCACGCCGGCCAGCCTGTCCGTCCCGGCGATGTCCGAACTGACCGGCATGCGGATGGAACCGGTGCCCGAGCTGCATTTTGCCCAAGTCGCCCCCGTGGCCAACCCGATCCTCAATGCGGACGGCGCCCTGCAACCCTTCGGCGTGCCCGTGCCGGTGTTGCCGGTGTTTGCCGTCAATGATCCGGCTGCCCAAGTCCTCGGCAACGTGTTCGGCACCGAGCGGTGCGGCTTCGCCCTGAAGAAGTTCCCGACGTGGACCAGCATCTACACTTACGCCGCCCCGACGTCGACGACGGTGTTGCGGCGGATCTACCGGCTGGCCGGGGTGCACGTCTACAATGAGGCTGACGACGTGCTGTACGCCGACCGCAACTACGTGGCCATCACCGGGCTGACCGGCGGCCCGCGGACCCTCCGCCTGCCGGCCGCGGCCACCGTGACCGACCTGTTCTCTGGAAAGCAGATGGCCGACAACGCCCGGGAATTCAGCTTCCCGTTCGAGGCCGGCTCGACCCGCCTCTTCCTCGTCACCCCGCTCAAAAAATGACTCGCGTTGTTTGTTGTACCGACTTTCGTCGGGGCTGTTTCTCCCCGGCACGGTTCCACCGGCTGAAGGGCGTGTTGATTTAATCACACTATCGCTTTCTGCAGCTGAGCGCTTGTAGCGCGGCGGCGACGTTCCGCCGGGCTGCAAGCCCTGAGCTGCAAAGGAATTTTGATTAAATCAACACGCCCTGAAGCCGGGACAACGAACAAGGGCATGTACGTCCTCCAAAGCTCACCTCAAAAACTGTATTTTATTCATCAAAAACTAGAGCCCGTTAATTCCCTCCACCCTCACCCCAAGCTACAATAATTACAGAATGAGCTCCCAAGCCGACAACCAGCCCCCCGCCGGACACGCCGCCCACACCAAGGTCGCCGACTCGCAGGAAAGCCTGCGCGGCCGCATGCTCCGCCCCATCGTCGTCACGTTCCTGGGCGCCGGCTCGGGTTTTTGCCCGACCTTGTGCCGGGACGTGCTGCTCATCCGGGGCGCCGACCGCGGCGAATTCCGGCTGGTGGACATCGATGAGGAACGCCTGGCCACCATGCTTCAGGTGGTCCAACGGCTGATCCAGGACACCGGCCGTCACGAGGGGTGGACCGTCCGCGCCAGCACCCACCGGCGCGACCTGTTGCCGGGCACCGATTACGCCGTCTGCTGCGTGGAAGTCCAGGGCACCGCCTGCGTCCAGTGGGACAACGACATCCCGCTCAAATACGGCCTTGACCAGTGCATCGGCGACACCATGGGCCCCGGCGGCCTGTTCAAGGGGCTGCGCACCATTCCCGTGTTCCTGGAGATCCTGCGCGATCTCCGCGAATTGGCGCCCCAGGCCCTGATGCTCAATTACACCAACCCGATGAGCATGCTCGTCCTGGCGGCGGCGCGGGCGGTGCCCGAAGTCCCGGTCATCGGCCTCTGCCACAGCATCCAAAACACCAGCCACCAGTTGGCGGACTACGCCGGCGTGCCCTATGACGAGATGGAGTGGGAATGCGCCGGCATCAACCACCTGGCCTGGTTCACCACCCTCAAGCACCGGGGCCGGGACCTCTACCCGTCCGTCCTGTTCCCCAAATTCGCCGCCGAGGTCGCGGAGGGCTTTCGTGAGGCGGAGGCCGGTCTCGCCGCCCATCAGACGGACCAAAAGTACGACTGGGGCAACCCCATGGCCCATGCCCGTTACAAAATGACCGACCTGGTGCGCAAGGACATGTGCCTGCACTTCGGCGCCTTCATGACGGAAAGCTCCGGCCATCTCAGCGAATATCTGCCCTATTACCGGAAGAACGACCGGGGCCGCCAGCTCTTGCGTCTCGGCTATGACGGTGAAAGCCGGTTCCTGGCCCACAACTGGCCCGACTGGCGCCGCGCCGGCGACCGGCAGCGGGCGCGCTGGCTCAGCGGTGAGGAGCAGGTGGAGCTGAAGCGCAGCTGGGAATATGCCTCCTGGATCATGGAGGCGCGGGAAAAGGACGCTCCATTCCGCATCCACGCCAACGTCATGAACCAGGCCCGCGAGGGCGGCGCCGGCCGGCTGATCACCAATCTGCCGGAGACCGGCACGGCCGAAGTGGCCTGCCTGGTCGACCGCAACGGCGTCCACCCCACCCGTTATGGCGCGCTGCCGCCGCAAATGGCCGCCATCTGCAACGCCAACATGAGCTTCATCGATCTCGCCGCCACCGCCTGCATTGAGAAAAGCAAGGACGCCGCCGTGCTCGCCCTGCTGCTAGATCCGCTGACCCAGGCCGTGCTGAGCCCGCGGGAAATCAAAGAGATGACCCTGGAACTGTTCGCCGCCGAAGCCGGTTATTTGCCAGGTTTCAAATGAACGTCTTCCTCGCTCAATGATACAGTATCGGTACCTTCCACACGATAATTTTCGCCGAAGGGTCATGTTCTTGGAGCGCCAACGACGCGCTTTCATACCAGCCTGGGGCAACGCCCCAGGAAAAAACAGAACCCAATGAGCCCTGAAGGGGCGTCCAATGAAACGGGCCTTCAGCCCTCAACCTATTTTCCGTCATAGTCCTGGGGCGCTGCCCCAGGCTGGTATGACACCGGGCCTTTGGCCCTGCCATGCCAACCCCAGAACCAGCAGCCTAACGCAGTATGCCAAGGAGGCGGCCCCATGAGTCAGCACGCATCTACCCCACGGCACGGGTTCACCCTGATCGAGCTGCTGGTGGTGATCGCCATCATCGCCATCCTGGCGGCGATGCTGTTGCCCTCGCTGGGCCGGGCCCGCGAAATGGCCAACGCCACCGTCTGCAAAAGCAATCTTAAGCAGTTGGGGCTGGTCATGGATTCCTATCTGGCGGATTACAACGACTCCTACCCCCCCCACCAAGCGGACAGTACCATCCGGTGTTGGGGTGAGTTGTTTGACCCTTACGTGCCCTTGAAGACCATCAAGTCTGGCCGCGCCTCGATTAACTTCTGCCCGGTTGCCATCAAAAATAAACCGTATATCTACGCCGATGCGGCCCATACTTACGGGGAAAACTTGATGATCTGCTGGCAAAAGTCCGCCAAGTTGGCTACGCCATCGGCCACCTTCATCCTGATCGATGGCAAGTATGATCCGTCGGGAGTGTGGTGGACGCAACTAGCCCCACCCGGCAGCATGCCGGATCCCACCCACGCCAACTATACGGTCCATGCACTCTATGGCGATTCCCATGTGGACCAGCGCAGTGCCAACATCACCATTGATGCCCACGACCCCTTCTGGGGATTGCCATGACCCTGACTCAATTTACAACTAGCGCCGGAGGTCCGTCAGAGCCGGAAACGATGCGCTACTCCTAGGCGCGAGAGTGACCGGTCAGAAAAATCCCAATCCGCCGTGGGGGACGAACGTGACATGAGAGCGCATCCCCATCATTCCAAGGCCAGGCAGGATTGCCTGGCCGACGTTCATCGCAGGCAAGAGTGCCCGCGCCACGCAAAAAGCCGAGGACGGACAGCCTCCAACGTGGGGCAGGCACTCTTGCCTGCCTGGGACGTACCGTAACGCCGTGACGTTTTTCCGTAGCCCCTGATAAAAGGAATCACATCAATGCCACGCTGTTTACCCGCCATGCCGACGCTAGTGGTCGCCCTCGCGTTCACCTTGGGCGCCACCGCCGCCGAACCGACCGTGGCACAGAAGCTCGCCGGCGAGCCCGAAACCCGCCTCACCGTCCAGCCGCACCAGGGCGTGCCGACGCCGTTCCTCAACGGCCGGCCGGTCAACCTGATGCTCTACTCCACCACGGGGATGACCGAACGGCAGATCAAGCACCTCCCCGGCATCCGCGACGCCGGCATCCATTACTACGCGTTGGCACTCAATTTCTATGAATTCCTCGGCGAGGACGGCACCGCCAACCTCTTGCCGCTGGACGACTCCCTGAAAACCATGCTGGAACAGGATCCGGACGCCTACATCATGATCCGCATGTACCTGGCCCCCCCGGCCTGGTGGCTGGCCAAGCACCCCGACCAGCGCATCCGCTTTACCAAGAACGGCCAGAACGGCGGCGAATCCGCCGCCTCCCAAGCCTGGGTCACGGACACCATCGCCATGCTCCAGCGCTACATCAAGCATGTCGAGGCCTCACCCTACGGCAAGCGGGTGATCGGCTATCACCTGGCCTGGGGCGTCACCGGCGAATGGCACTACCCCGGCTTTGACCTGCTGCCCGACGCCGGCCCCGCGATGACCGCCCGCTTCCAGCAGTGGCTCACCACCGCCCACGGCCCGTGTGCGGAGTTCGCCCAGGCCCAGGTGCCCGGCGAAGCGGCGCGCAACCGGACCCGCGACGGCGGCATCTTCCGCGACCCGGCGGACCCCGCCGACCGCCGCGTCGCCGACTACTACCGCTGCCAGCACGAAACCATCCGCGACGCGCTGCTGGCCTACTGCAAGGCCGCCAAGGCCGCCTGCAACGGCCAAAAACTCATCGGCGTCTTCTACGGCTATTACTTCCACATGGCCTATCAGGACACCCAGCAGGCCGAGGGCGGCCACCTGTGCATCGCGGATGTCCTGGCCTCGCCCGACCTCGATTTCATCAGCGCCCCCTACTCCTACCAGCACGAGTCCCGCAAGATCGGCGGCGACGGCTGCCTGCGCGGCCTGACCGAGTCCATCAAACTGCACGGCAAGCTGTTCTTCACCGAGGCTGACGAGCCGACCTATCTCGGCTGCTCCCAGGGCGTCAATATCGCGGCACGCGGCACCGACACCCCCGCCGGCAGCATCTCCGCCATGCGGCGCAATTTCTGCAACGCCATGGTCCACGGCACCGACCTTTGGTGGTTCGACATCGGCCCCAAGGACGCCCAGGGCGGCCTGGCCGGCGGCTGGTGGGACGTGCCCGACCTGCAGGCCGAACTCCGGCAACTGAAAGCCATCGGCGCCGACACCGTCAACCACAACCGCGCCTCCGTCGCCCAGGTCGCCGTGGTCTGCAACCCCGAAACCTACTACTACACCGCCAGCTGCTACTCCGGCAAGGACAAGCTCACCCACCCCCTGCTGCACCAGACCGTCCGCGCCCTGTTCCATGCCGGCGCCCCCTTTGATCTGGTCATGGCGGCGGACCTCGACCGTCTCGACTACCAACGGTACAAGGCGTTTGTCTTCCTGGATGCGTTCTATCTCACCCCGGCACAACGGCAGACCATCACCACCAAAGTCAAGGCCAACGGCCACAGCGTGCTGTGGGTCTACGCCCCCGGCTATGTCGGCGACACCGGCCTGTCCGTCGACGCCATGGCTGAACTCACCGGCATGCCGATGAAAAAACTGGCCGGCGCCCAGGCCGCCAGCATCCTCCCCATGGGCGACGTGTTCTTCCCCGAACCGTGGCGGAAGGTCCAATCCTTCGGCCTGGACGGCATCACCGTGGCGCCCGCCTTTGCGGTGACCGATTCCGAGGCCCAAAAACTCGGCGCCATCGTCGGCACCAAGGAGTGCGGCTTCGCCATCCGGAAGTTCCCCGCCTGGACCAGCCTCTATACCTTTGCCCCGCCCGTTTCCCCCGAATTCTTCCGCGTTTTCTACCAGTTGGCGGGCGTCCATATCTATAACGACGCCAACGATGTGCTGTACGCCAACGCCAGCTACTTGGCGATCACCGGCGAGACCGGCGGCCAGCGCACCCTGCGCCTCCGCTCCCCGGCCACCGTGAAGGATCTGTTCTCCGGCGCCACGCTGGCCGTCGGCGCCCGCGAATTCAGCTTCGAGTTCGCCCCAAAAACCACCCGCCTGTTCCTGCTCACCCCGGCGAAGTAGGGACGGGCCGGTGGGCACCGTTTTGGAGTGCGGCAATTCCTTTGCCGCCTTTAAATTTCGGTGATATTTCAAGACCGGGAGCCGTCCGTCCTCGGGCGGAACTCGGTGGCGTCACGCCAGTTCCGCCCTTTTTTCACCATGAAGCACATGAAGTAAACGGGCAACACGGCGACCAAAACGCAGCTAGACGTCCTGACTACGCTTTTTCTTCGTGCTCTTCATGGCCTTCATGTGAAAATTTGGAATTAAGTACTGACGGAGGGTTTTGGCGGTTCCTCTGCGCAGCCGGGCTGCAAGTGCTCAGCCACAGCAGGCACCAAACATGGTCGAAGCCTCCGCCTTGGCAGCAAATCCTGTAACACGTTCATCAAAAACTAAAATCCGTTAATTGGGTTCCCTGGAGTCGCTCTTACACTTGTATTAGAACCGTATTATAGAGAGATGACCGAGTCCCCACCCCCTAAGGAGCAGTCACATGAAAAACGGTATCCTGTCCATCGCCCTCGGCCTCCTGGCCACCGCCACCGTGCAAGCCGCCTTCACCCCGATTGCCGACGCCAGCGCCGACTACTCCGCGACCCAGGGCTACAAGAGCTGGTCCTACGGGTACTACACGTCCGAATTCAACTACAGCACCTTCATCCAGTATGATGTCGCGCCAAACGGTACCGGCTGGAATGCCTGGTCATACAGCACCAGCGCCGCCGGTGGCGGCTTCATCAATGGCACGGACCAGTTTCCCGGAGTCAATTACTCGATTGGTGCCAATATTGACGCCGTCCGCCGCTGGACCAGCACCGTTTCCGACACCATCCACATCTCCGGCATCCTCCAAAAGGAATGGGGCGGCACGCAGGACTGGAATAACGGCGTGCGCTGCCGGATCCTGGTCAACGGCAACGCCATTCTAGATCAAAACCTCATGCCGGGAACCAACGGCTACAGTTACCCCTACACTGCCAGCGCCGTCGTCAATGTGGGGGACAAGGTGGATTTTGTGGTGGATGCTTATGGCAACAACGGGAATGACCGCACCACCTTCACCGCCATGATCGTCCCTGAGCCCGGCATGCTGGCCCTGCTGGCGGTCGGCGGCCTGGTGGTCCTCAAGCGCCGCCGCGCCTGAGCCTTCTCACCTGGATTATTCATGAGAACGGTTGGATTTTGAACAGGAGGCCGCAGAGCGGTTGTTCTCCGTTCTCTCCGGATTTCTCCTGTTCAAATTCAGGAGTAGCTCAGGCTAATTACCTTCAGTCTACCGCCTAAAACACTTCAGCCCAAGCTGGCCCGGCCCGGAGACGCCCCGTTCTCCCCGCCGGGCCGTTTGGCGTTTGGTGGTTCCGCGATTCACGCTTCCCCCGCCGGCCGGCTTCATTTAATTGATTTAGCAACTTGAAGTATACAGAAAAACATATCATATTGTCTTTCATGTATCTCAAACGGCAAGCTGAACCGCTTCTGAAGGCTATGCTCGCCAGCGGCAAGGTCGGCATCATCCTGGGTGCCCGCCAGGTGGGCAAGACCACCCTGGTGGAACACGTCTTGGCGGGCCAGGACACCACGTTCCTCAACTTTGATGTCGAGGTGGACAAGGCGCGCTTTCGCGCCGCCGCCGCCTTGGCACCCGGCGATGCCATGCAGGCCTTGGGCCATCCCGCGGTGCTGGTGATTGACGAGGCGCAACGGCTGCCGGAAGCGTCCCGGATCATCAAGGGCTGGCACGATGCGCGACTGCCGGTGAAATTCTTGCTGCTGGGGTCGTCGTCGCTGGATCTGCTTGAACAAGCCGCGGAGAGCCTGACGGGCCGCAACCGAAAGTTGGTGTTGCCGCCCCTGCTGTTTGCCGAGACCTTGGGCACTCAGGCATGGGCGCAGGCCACCGCCACACCTGACCATCTGCGCCGGCACTTTGCGCCGCAAGTGCGGGCCTTCCTGATGCAACGCCTAAGTTTCGGTAGTTATCCCGAACTTGTCACCAGCGCCGCCCCCGTGCAACTGTTGCGCGACCTGAGTTCCGATTATCTGTGGAAAGATGTGCTCCAAACCGGCCTGGTCAAGACTCCAGACCTCATCAAACGACTGTTGTTGTTGCTGGCCCATCAGTCCGGTTCGGAAGTGTCGGTGAATGAGCTGGCCACCCAACTGCAAATGGCGCGGCCGACCGTGGAACGGTATTTGCATCTGCTGGAACAGACGTTCGTCATTTTCCGGCTGCCAGCGTTCAGCACCAATCCCCGCAAGGAAATCGCCAAAAGCCAAAAGCTGTTTTTCTGGGATACGGGCATCCGTAACGCCCTGCTCAATGCCTTCTCGACCGAGGAGTTCCGGCCTGACATCGGCGCGTTATGGGAAAACTGGGTCATCGCCGAAGTGGCCAAACACAATGCCCTGCTCGGCTCACCGGCGGAACTTTTCTTCTGGCGCACGCGGGCGCAGTCGGAAGTGGATCTGGTGGTGAAGCAGGGAACTGGCCTGCGGGCGTTTGAGATCAAATGGTCGCCGCGCCGGTTGGCCGCCCGGGCGTTCCGCGATGCCTACGGCGTGGAGGTTGAACCGATTTATTCGGACAACCCCTTCGCCGCCGCCATGTTCTGACTGCCATGGAATTAACTTTATTCCGCCCGAGGCCGGGCGGCTCCCGGCCCTCGCCACAATCGCGGCTTGCTTCCCCCCGTTTAATTGCTATAATAGCAATATGAATGCCCTGCCGGCGCAACCCAACCACAGCCTGATCAATGGCATCGCCGTGCTCCAGGAGCTGGCGGCCCGCGGCCGGCCGGTTTCCGGGCTGGAACTGGCCGGCGCCCTCGGCCTCGAAAAGACCCGGGTCAACCGCCTTCTCAAGACTCTCGCCTGGCTGGGCATGACCCGGGTCGCGCCCGGACGCAAGTATGTGGCCGGCGACGGGATGCACATCCTGGCGGCGCAGAGCCTGTACGCGTCCGGCCTGCTGCGGCTCGCCATTCCCCGGCTGGAAAAACTGCACGCCACCGGCGGCATCGTCGCCATGGGCGTGCTGTGGCGCGACCGCGTCTCCTATTTCTATCATCACCAGCCGGGAACCGACACCCTGGCCGGGCTGGGCGCCCTGGGCTTCTACCCCGCCGGCGCCTCCAGCATCGGCATGGCCCTGCTGGCGCAGCAGCCCGAGGCTGACGTGGCGGCGCTGTTCGGCGACCGCGGCATCGCCGGTTTCACCGGCACCCGCCGGCAGCTGCTGGCCGCGCTGGCCGTGATCCGGCAGCGCGGCTTTGCCGACCTGCGCACCGGGGAGCGCAGCCTGGCCGTGTCCTTGAACGACCACACCGCCATCGCCCTGTCCGGCCGGTTTTCCGACACCCGGGCTGCCAAACTGGTGCCCCTGCTCCGGGACACCGCGGCCCGGATCAACGAGGATCTCCATGCGCACCAGCAAGCATCAGGTTGAGTTCTGCGTCATCGGCGGCGGCCTGGCCGGCCTCTGCGCCGCCGTCGCCGCCGCCCGCCGCGGCGTGAAGACGCTGCTCATGCACGACCGTCCCGTCCTCGGCGGGAACGCCTCCAGCGAAGTCCGCATGTGGGTCTGCGGCGCCCACGGCGACCACAACCGCGAGACCGGGCTCATAGAAGAAATCCTGCTCGACAACCTCCGCCGCAATCCCGCCGCCAACTTCTCCCTTTGGGACAGCATCCTTTACGAAAAGGCCCGGTTCCAGGACAACCTGACCCTGCTGCTCAACACCACCTGCCTCGACGCGGTCATGGACGGCCATCGGATCCGGTCGGTCAAGGGCTGGCAGCTGACCGCCGAGACCTGGCACGAGGTCGCCGCCGACTGCTTTGCCGACTGTTCCGGCGACAGTATTCTCGCCCCGCTGACCGGCGCCGAGTTCCGCCTCGGCCGGGAAGCCCGCGGCGAGTTCAACGAGGACATCGAACCGGAGGTGGCCGACGCCAAGACCATGGGCATGAGCTGCCTGCTCCAGGCCCGGGAAACCAACCGCCCCTGCGGCTTCACCCCGCCGGCGTGGGCTCACCGTTATCCGTCCTGCGGCGCCCTGCCCCACCGTGGCCACCGGCTGGAAGGCTGCCAGAATTTCTGGTGGCTGGAAATCGGCGGCGAAGGCGACATCCTCCATGATGCCGAAACCAACCGCGACGAGCTGCTCAAGATCGCCTTCGGCGTCTGGGACCACATCAAAAACCACTGCCGGGACAAGGACGAGTTCCGCAACTGGGACCTCGAATGGGTGGGGTTCCTGCCCGGCAAGCGGGAAAGCCGCCGCTATGTCGGCGACCATGTCATGACCCAGAACGACGTCCGCGCCGGCGGCGCGTTTCCCGATGTCGTCGCCTATGGCGGTTGGAGCATGGACGACCATCATCCGGCCGGCTTCCGCCATCCCGGCGAGCCGACCGTCTTCCATCCCGCGCCTTCGCCGTTCGGCATCCCCTACCGTTGCCTCTATTCCCGGAACATCACCAACCTGTTCGTTGCCGGGCGAAACATCAGCGTCACCCATGCCGCCATGAGCTCCTGCCGGGTCATGGCCACCTGCGCGCTGCTGGGCCAGGCGGTCGGGACCGCCGCCGCCATTGCCAGCCGGCAAAAGATCAGCCCCCGCGCCGTGGGGCAGCAACACCTCGACGAACTCCAGCAGGCTTTGCTGGACGACGACTGCCGGCTTCCCGGCATCACCCGGCGCCGGCCGCCGCCCACCCTCGCCGCCACCCTCTCGGCGTCCGTCGGCGACCCGGAGCCGCTGCGCCGCGGCGACGACCGCACCGCCGCCTGGAACTGCCGCTGCAACGACACCGCCGAATACCGCTTTGCCGCCCCAACCCCCATTCGTTCCGTCCGGCTGGTGTTCGACAGCCACCTCAACCGCCGGGAAATGAACATCCGGGCGCTGCTGCCACTGGACCGCCAGAACTTGCGGACTCCGCAGACCCTGGTCCGGGAATTCCGGCTCGAGATCCTGGCCCCGGACGGCACCTGGCGGACCGTCGGCGAGGTCCGCGACCAGGCCCAGCGGCTGGTCCGCCTGAAGCTGGACGTCACCACCACTGCCCTCCGGCTGACGCCGCTGGCAACCTGGGGAAGCGACACCGTCCGCGTCTTCGCCTGGGACATCACCTGACCGTACCGCGCAACGGAAGCCAAACTATTCCTGCGGATTTTTCATGTCCCGGATCAGCCGGCGGACATCGCCGGGCATGACGGCGCTCAGGCGTTCGCCGTCCCGCTGCTGGCGCAGTTCCCAGTCATAAGCCGCCAGGTGATAGAAGGTGACGTGCCGCAGGTGGCGCTGCACGGCGCGCTGGGCCTTGACCGGGTCGCGGGTGGCCAGCGCCTTGGCAATCCGGTGATGGTGGTGGCAGGCGACGGCCATCCGCCGCAGCCATCTGACCGGGGGATACTCGGCCCGGCGGGCCAGGACGCTGGTGACCACGCTCAAGTCCTTGACGGTCTGCATCAGCCGCCGGTTGCGGGCGGCCTTCATCAGCAGCAGATGGAAGGCGGACTCCAACAGATCCAGCTCCTCCTCGGTGGCGGCGTCGGGATGGCTTTCCCCGCGGTCGCGAACGGCGCGCACGATGGCAAGCTGCCGGCCGCAGATGCTGGCCAGGTCCTGGATCTCGGCATCGGTGATACGTTCGGCGGCTTTGGCGATGGCGGCGGTTTCGATCACCTCGCGGAATTCCAGGATCTCCTCCAGTTCCGGCCGGTCCACGGCGTGGACCTGGGGGCCGAGGCCGGGCTTTTGCTCGACAAAGCCCTGGGATTGCAGTTGGATGATGGCTTCGCGGACGGGGGTGCGGCTGATGCCGATCGCCTTGGCCAGCTCCAAATCGGACAGGCGCACCCCCGGCGCCAGTTCGCCGCTGGCGATCTGGCTGCGGATGTACCGGTAGGCCTGTTCCTTCAGGCTCAGGTTGGATTTGCTTGCCGCCCGTTTCATAGCACCCCCGCTTGCGCTTACATATACAACAAATATACTATCCGTATTCACCGGGCGCCAGCCCGGTACCGGCACCGCCGACAATATATTGAGCCGGGGAGCGCTGGAGAACCGGCACCCGCAAAAATAACGAAACGCTTGAGGATGCGCCCATGAATGACATGACAGGAAAACGGGTTTTGGTCACCGGCGCCGGCACCGGCATCGGCACCGGCATCGCCCGCGCCTTCGCCCAAGCCGGCGCCAAAGTGGCCGTGCACTACTCCCACAGCGCGGCCGGCGCGGAGGCCCTGGTCAAAGAAATCCGTGACGCCGGCGGCACGGCGGCGGCGTTCAAGGCGGACTTTGCCGCCGTGGAACCGCTGCAGGCAATGGCCCGCGAGGCGGTGGCGTTCCTGGGCGGCCTGGACGTGCTGGTCAACAACGCCGGTGTCACCATGACCCGGCCGTTCGAAAAGGTGACGGTCGAGCAGTTCGACCTGCTGTACCACGTCAATGTGCGGGCGCCGTACTTCCTGACCCAGGTGCTGCTGCCGGAACTGGAGAAGAGCCGGGGCGCGGTGGTCAACATCTCCTCCATCCACGCCATCGAGGCCTACATCGAGCACACGGTCTATGCCGGCACCCGCGGCGCGATCATCTCCTTCAACCGGGTGCTGGCCATCGAGCTGGCCCCGCGCGGGGTGCGGGTGAACGCCATTGCCCCCGGCGCCGTGCCGGTGGAGAACCATTTCAAGAACATGCCGGGTGTCGACCCGCAGCAGGCGATCCTGGACACCGGCAAGTGCATTCCCTGCGGCTTTGCCGGCACCCCGCGGGACATCGCCAACGTGGCGCTGTTCCTGGCCTCGGAGGAGGCGCGCTACATCGTCGGACAGACGCTGGTTGTCGACGGCGGCACCACCTCGTGGATGCCGTTCAGCGACGGCTTCCGCCAGATTCCTGACCTGAAGCTCGGCGGGGGCTACGTGCCGGGGATGTGAGAGAACTCAAGTGCGAGCGCATCCCACCATTCCAAGGCCAGGCAGGATTGCCTGGCCGACGTTCATCGCAGGCAAGAGTGCCTGCGCCACGCTAAACGCCAAGGATGGACCGCCCCAACGTGGGGCAGGCATTCTTGCCTGCCTGGGACGCGCCGTAACGTCGTGAAGTTCTTTATGGATGCGCCCTAAACAGGGTAATGGAGTGCGATACCTGCCGTCACCTCCGCCCCCCCAAAAAACACACCATGAAACATCTCTCCAGTATCTTGTCCCAGGCCGGGCATAGCCCGGTGCCGGTGAATTTTCCGGACGGCAGCCGGTTGCTGCTGCTGCCCGCGGGCGGGCGGATGCTCGGGCTGTTTCCCGCCGGCACCGAAGACAATTTCCTGTGGACGAACCCGGCCCTGGCCGCGGCGGAGTCCGCCCGGGCGTACTTCGCCCGCGGCGGCTGGCCCAATCCCGGCGGCGATCGCACCTGGCTGGCGCCCGAGATCGAGCTGTTCATCGGCGATTTGAAGCGGGCGGGGGACACCTACGCGGTGCCGCCGGCCTTGGATCCCGGGGCTTGGCAGGTGGCGGCTGCGGACTCCGCCAGGGCGACGCTGACCACCACGGCCCGTCTGTCCCTGTTGCAGTCCCGGCGTACGATTGAGGCGCGGTTGGAGAAGGCGTACCGGCCGGCGGCCAATCCGTTGCCGGCCCTGGCCGGCCTTGACTATGCCGGCTACACCCAGCGCACGACCCTGGAGCTGGAGCCGGCGGCGGACACCGCCACGCCGGTGCGCTTGGGTATTTGGAACCTGCTGCAACTGCCGCCGCCCGGCGAGATGCTGATCCCCGCTTGGAGCGCCACGCCCCCGCAGGTGGTGTTTGGCACTCCGGCCGCCGGGGAACTGGAAACCACGGCGCGCCTGGTGCGCTGGCACATGGGCGGTCCCGGCGGCGATGCCAAAATCGCGCTCAAGGCATTGCCGCTGGCCGGCCGGGCTGGCCACCTGTCCCGCGGCGCCGGCGACGGTCAGTGGAACCTGGTGGTGCGCCAGTTCGCCGTCGAACCTGCCGGCGATTATGTGGACGCGTTGTGGACCGATCCGGCCGCCACCGGCTGGGTCTTCCAGGCCTGCTGCGTCCGCTCCGGCGCGGAACGTTTCAACGAATTGGAATACCACGCCCCGGCGGCCGGCACGGAACCCGGGCGGAACCGGGTCGCTGACGAATCGCAGGTGTGGGCCTTCCGCGGCCCGGCCGCCGCGGTTGCCGAAGCCGCCCGTCTCCTGCTCGGGGCCGAACTGAAGCTGGGATAAGCTATGAAAGGCAAGCCGGAAGTCGCATGACATCCAAATCCGAGCCGCAGTGGAGGCGGATCTGGCGAAGATCTGGTTGTGGAATCCGGTGGCGGCCGGGGTGTTGGGGCAGGGCCAAAGGCCCGGTTTTATATCAGCCTGGGGCAACGCCCCAGGTTTGCGACCAAAAGAAACTGAGGGCTGAAGGCCCGTTTTATGAATCGCCCTTTCAGGGCTCAAACGTCAGATCACTCTTTTCCTGGGGCGTTGCCCCAGGCTGGTATGAAAGCGCGCCGTTGGCGCTCCGAAATCGTGTGCATGTTGCAGATGGATCTCACCCGCAAGGTACCACCGACGTAACTTATTTTTCAGGAGATGGTTCCGTATGAATCACTGCCCCGACTCATCCCAGGTCATGCCGGGAGAAATGACGTGGATCCACAACTGGCGGGACGGGCTGCTGGGGGCCCGACCCGGCGCCACGGCCCGGCTCCGGGTCAGAAGAAACGGCTGGGGTACCGTCCAGCCGGATCGTTCGTACGCCTCCCTGCCCTTGTGCATCGGCGGCCGGGAGTTCGCCCACGGCCTGGCCTGCCACGCCGACAGTGAAATCCAGGTGCAGCTGGCGACACCGGCGCGCCGGTTCCGCGCCTGGGCCGGCCTCGACCAAAACCCATCCACGACGGCCGCCGGGCCCGTGGCCAGGATTGTCTTCTCGGTGGAGGCCGGCGGCCGGGAGCTCTGGCGCAGCGACGCGCTCACCGCCGGCATGCCCCCGGTGGCCGTCGACCTGTCTTTGGATGCCGCGGTTGCCCTGACGCTCAAGGCGGTTGCCGTGGACGGCAACACCGCCTTCGCCCACACCGACTGGGCGGAGGCGGAAGTCGAGCTGGCCGATGGGCGGGTGCTGCGCCTGGCGGAAAGCCTGCAAACGCCGGAGCGAATCGTCAATGACCTGCCCTTCTCATTCCAGGTGGGCCGGCGGTCCAGCGCCGAATGGCTCAGTCCGGCGCGGGCCGAAACCGCCACCGCCGACTGGCAGGATGGGCGGCGCCTTCATACGCTCGCGTGGGATGATGCGGACAGCGGCCTGCGCTGCACCTTGGAACTGACCGAGTTCGCCGACTTTCCGGCCCTGGAATGGGTCGTCCGCCTGCGCAACAACGGCCGCGCGGAAACGGCGCCCGTACATGCGTTCAAAGCGCTGGACATCTTCTGGAAGGGCGCCCAACCGGGTGGGATGCCCGAGCTGCGGCGCGCCTTCGGCAGTGACGGCTGCGCCGACGATTTCCAATACCGGTGCGAGGAACTGCGGCATTCGATGTGGGATGCCCCGCACACCGTGCGCATGAACACCGCCGCCAACAACGTCCTCCGCCAGGCCAGGAACAGCTCGCCGCCGGGGCTCGACACCGACAGCCGCACCTCCGCCACCTGGCTGCCGTTCTTCAACCTGCGCACCGGCGGCGACGGCATCATCACCGCCCTGGGCTGGACCGGCCGCTGGTTTGCGGAGTTCGCACATGACGGCAACGGCAAAACCGACATCGCCGCCGGCATGGAACACCTGAGCCTGCAGCTGCGGCCGGGCGAGGAGATCCGCTCCCCCCGCGTGCTGCTCATGTATTGGTCAGGAACCCCCATGCATGCGCACAACCTACTGCGGCAGTTTATGTTAAAACACCACCGCCCGGCCGTCAACGGCCAGCCCGCCGAAATGCCCGTCTGCAACGGCTCCTGGGGCGGCACGCCGACCCCGGGGCACCTGGACGCCATCGCCCGCATCGCCGAGCACGGGCTGCCCTACGACTATTACTGGATCGACGCCGGCTGGTACGGCGTCTCGGACAAGCCGTGCCCCGATGTCTTCCACGGCGACTGGGGGTTCACCGGCAACTGGTGTGTCAACCGAAACTACCATCCCGATGGGCTGAAACCGATCAGCGACGCCGCGCGCCGCGCCGGCATGAAGTTCCTGCTGTGGCTTGAGCCGGAGCGCGCCAAGTACGGCACCCCGGTCACGCTTGAGCACCCGGAATGGTTTCTCCGGCGCACCCATGAGGCGCCCAAGCCCCATGACGACATGTTGCTGAACCTCGGCCATCCCGGCGCCCGGCAATGGGTGGTGGAGCTGATTTCGGCGCTGATCACCGAAAACGGCATCGACTGCTACCGCGAGGATTTCAACATCGACCCCGGCCCCTTCTGGGATTTGGCGGACGAGGGCGGGCGCCAGGGGCTGACGGAGATGCGCTTTGTCGAGGGGCTGTATGCCTTTTGGGACGAGCTGCGCCGCCGCCATCCCGGCCTGCTCATCGACAATTGCGCCAGCGGCGGCCGGCGCCTCGATCTGGAAACCGCCGACCGCAGCGTCGCCCTGTGGCGCACCGACTACAACTGCTTCCCCAACCTGAACCCCGACGCCTCCCAGCTCCACGGCGCGGGCTTGAACCTCTGGCTCCCCCTGAACGCCGTCAGCCCGATCGCCCGGCCCGGCGACACCTACCAGGCCCGTTCCGCCTATTCCGCCGGCCTTGTGCTCAACGTCGAGGAGTTCGGCATGGGCAGTTGCCTGGCGCCCGATTTCCCGTGGGACTGGTTCAAGAAAACCATTCTTGAGGCGAAGCGGCTGCGCTCCCTGTTCCTCGGCGACTTCTACCCGCTCACCCCCTGCGTTCTCGACCCGGCGGGGTGGATGGCCTGTCAGCTGCTGCTGCCCGACGCCCAGGAGGGCGCGGTCCTCGCCTTCCGCCGGGCCGAGAGCCCGCTGACCGCCGCCAGTTTCCAACTGCGGGGCTTGCGGGCCGGAAGCAGCTATGAATTTACGGACGCCGACAGCGGCAAAACCTGGCAGGCCACCGGCAAGGAGTTGATGGAGAAGGGATTGCCCGTCACCGCCGACGCCCCGCGCACCAGCCGGCTGCTGTTCTTTCGGCGCGTGAAAACGTGAAACGTGATGCGTGAAAACAGCAGTTATACCGCGTTAGGGTGAAAGTTTAAACTAATGGCATTCCTGTAGGCACGGGCGTGCCGCCCATGTGTGACGCGCCCTCACGGCAGAGTCGCCCAACGTGGTGCAACCACGTTCCTCATCGAACAGGTTTCAATATGACCATGAAAACGTCGTCCATCGATCATCAGGCAATGGCATCCCGCTGGCTGGGAACGACCGCGGAACCGCCCCCGTTCTTCTGCACCTTGGACGGGGCGCCGGTCGGCGAACGTCTGGATCGGGCCGGCGTGACCTGTGGGCCGGAACAGGCGGCGGCCGGTGCGGTTTGCCGTTCTGTTCATTGGCCGGCCCCGGCCGCCGGCCTCGACTGCCGCTGCGAACTCCGCACCTTTGAACGGCACGCGGCGGTGGAATGGACGCTGCATCTCCGCAACCCCGCGGCCCAGCCGTCGCCCGTGCTGGCCGAGGTGCAGGCGCTGGACCTGTCCCTTGAGCCCGAGCTGGATGAGCCCGTGCTGCATTACGCCCGCGGCGCCGTCTGCTGCCTGGACGATTTCCAGCCGGTGCGCCGGGTGCTCAACCGCGGCGCCGCGGTGGACCTCCAGCCGGGCGGCGGCCGCTCTTCAAGCGATTTCCTGCCGTACTTCAACCTGCAGCTCGGGGCCGGACAGGGCGTGATCTTCGGCATCGGCTGGGCGGGCGAATGGCGCGCCCGCTTCGACCGCGGCACCGACGGCCGGGTGCGCGTCCGCATCGGCCAGGCCTATTGCCGGCTGCGCCTGCTGCCGGGGGAGGAGATCCGCACGCCGCTGGTGCTGGTGCTGCCGTACCGGGGCGCCCTGGCGGACGGGCAGAACGCCCTGCGCCGCTTTATCATGGAACATCACCGGCCGCGGGCCAACGGCGCCCCGCTTGAGTTGGGGGTCTATTCGGGCAACTGGGGCGGAACGGCGATCACCGACCACCAGGCCAATGTTACCGCGCTGGTCGCCCATGACGTGCCCGTGGACACGTACTGGATTGACGCGGAATGGTTTGGCAAAGGCCCTTGGTACCGGACCGTCGGCGACTGGCGGCCCAAGGCGAACCTTTACCCCGCCGGGTTCCGCCCGCTGGCCGACCAATTGCACGCCGCCGGCCACCAGTTTTTGCTGTGGTTCGAGCCGGAGCGCGTCTGCCCCGGCACCCCGTGGGCCGCCGAACACGCGGAGTGGCTGCTGGGGCTGTCCCAGGAACGCCGCTGCTACAACTGGGGCACCTCCCAGCAGGAACCCGATTGGACCCGCTGGGAAAGCCGGCGCAACCAGATCACCGACGGCGACCGGCTGCTCAACCTCGGCCTGCCTGAAGCCTGCCGGTTCCTCACGGACACCATTGCCGGTTTCATTGAAGCCTACGGGGTGGACTGCTACCGCCACGACGCCAACATCGCGCCGCTGGAGTTCTGGCGCCAGGCCGATCCGCCGGACCGCGAGGGGATCACCGAAATCCGCTGGGTCGAAGGGTTGTACGCCTATTGGGACGGGTTGCTGGCACGCTTCCCGCACCTGATGATCGACAACTGCGCCAGCGGCGGCCGCCGGCTCGACCTGGAGACCATTTCCCGTGGCACCCCCCTGTGGCGGACCGATTGTCCCGGCAACGCCATTGGCCGCCAGTGCCACACCCACGGCCTGGCCGCCTGGGTTCCGCTGAACGCCACCGGCGCCGTCAATGCGGGGCGCGACACGGCGTACGCCATGCGCAGCGCCTGGTCGTCGGGGCTGGTCACCGGCCTGTTCGCGGTGGGCGACACCGCCCAGGGCGGCCCGCCGCCCCCCGACTTCCCCTATGCCCAGGCCACGGCCGCGCTGAACCAGTACCGCCAGGCCAAACGCTTCTTCTTGGGCGATTATTATCCGTTGAGCGCCTATTCCCAGGCGGATGACGCGTGGATGGCCTGGCAGTTCCATCTGCCGGCCGCCGGCGAGGGCATGGTCCAGGCGTTCCGCCGCGACCGCAGCCCCCACGCGGAGGCGGCCTATCCCCTGGCCGGCCTGGACGCGGCGGCCACCTACGAGGTCACGGACCTCGATTCCGGCACCGTCCGGCGCTTCTCCGGCCGTGACCTGATGACCGCCGGCCTGCCCGTCCGCATCCCGGAGCGCCCCGCCGCCGCCGTGCTGTTCTACCGCTGCGTGAACGCCCCATAACGCTACTCTTACAATTTTACTGGCAGTAGTTGACATCGTGGCATAATAGTTGTACAATTGTCTAGGGTAGCGAAAAGGGCACCGTGATGGACATTGTGATTGATGTGTCAGCGATCCTTGCCGTCATCATTGGCGAGCCGGAGCGGGATCGTGTTGTCGAATTCACGGCAGGGCACACGTTGGTGGGCCCGGGATCGATACCCTGGGAAATTGGAAACGCATTCTCGTCAATGTTGAAGCAGCACCGGGTAAGTCTTGAAGCGGCCAAGAATGGTCTGGCCATTTTCAAGTCCATCCCGATTCGTTTGCTCACGGTAAATTTGGAAAATGCCGTCTCCATTGCCCATGCAACCAATTTATACGCCTACGATGCTTACTTCCTTGACTGCGCAACGCGCCATGCCGCTCCCCTGCTCACCTTGGATCGTCCGCTCCGCCGGGCAGCTGAGACGATCGGCATCCGGATCTTAGAGGTCTGATACCATGCAAGTCTACACCTATTCAGAAGCCCGACAACGGCTATCAAGCGTTTTGGACAAAGCCGAATTGTCAGGCAGAGTGCTGATCCGTCGGAAAGATGGCCGCACGTTTGCCTTGGTGCCGGAGTGTTCAAAAACGTCGCCGTTGGACGTGCCCTCGATTCGTGCGCAAGTCAGCACGGACGAATTGGTCTCCATCATCCGGAAAGAACGGGGCAGAACCACGGCGGCCACTCGCTTCTTGGAAGGCCGGAGAACGTAGGGATTCTTCTTTCCCGCGCCGTTGCGGCGGGCGCTGGTGCTTTTGCCTGTGTCGTGGTATAATTTTGATATACCATCCGTATACAGAAGATCGCGAAGGCACGGTGGCCCGGAAGGAGTGGCACGTGCCACTCAGTTGTGATTTTCTCACTCGGGGTGTTGGAGATTGGGCCGATGGCGGTTCTCTTGGGAACTTGGAAACTGGCGTTGGATCCGGCCAATCTCGGCCGGCGTGACGGCTGGTTCGCGGCGGTCGGTGCGGACGCCCAGGCGGCACCAGTGCCCGGGATCATCCAACAGGTTTTTCCCGGCTGTTTCGGGGTGGCCTGGTACTGGACGACGTTCACCGTGCGGCCGGTGGCGGCGGAACGGGAGCGCGTGCTGCTCACCTTTGGGGCGGTGGACTACCTGGCGGAGGTCTGGGTCAACGGCCGGCCGGTGGGCGGGCACGAGGGCGGCGAGACGCCGTTTACGCTCGACATCACCGACGCGGTGACGGCGGGCGGGGACCATTTGCTGGCAGTGCGCGTCCTCAATCCCAGCGACCTGGATGAAAACCCGGCCGACGGCATCCGGCTGGTGGAGACGCCCCACCGGAACAAGGCGGGGCGCGACTTCGCCCCCGGCCGCATGTACAACATTGGCGGCATCATCGGCGCGGTTGAACTGCACGTCCTGCCGGTGGTCCGCATCGCCGGCCTGCACGTCATGCCGGAGCTGGCGACCGGCCGGATCCGGGTTGACGTCACAGTGCGCAACGACACCCGGCGAAGCGTCCGCGCCAAGCTG
>JBAZJM010000036.1:0-22906 GCA_041651315.1 Lentisphaeria bacterium
TGCGCATCTTGCAACAGATTTCACTGGTAAGGTACTATAGGGTCGTAAGCGTAACCGAAGTCATAGGCAAACACTGGATTGCTCGTGTCGTTGATATCTGTTCCTTGATACTTGTTACCCACGGTGACTTCAGAACGGCTGTTGTAACCGTACTTGTTGAACGTGCTGCCGCTAAACGTGGTACCGGTCATAACCACGTCGGTTCGGCGATCGGCAGCGTCATTCGTATAAGCATATTTCGAGATCTCTGTCGTTCCTAACTTATTTTCAACAGCAGTTATCAAGTCGCGATTCGTTTCATAAGTTGTAGTCGCTGTCGCGCCATTTGGAAAGCTAATCTGGCTAGTGAGATTAGAATTTGTCAAGTATGTATAATTAACGGTGGACGGCATGGGAAAATCGGGCGATATTAGTGAGTTGAACCGCCCATGGGTGTCATACCCATAACTCACAGCATAATCAGCATCGGGATCTGTGGTGGTGCCGATCTGGAATCCGGCCGCGCGTCCGTAGGTGTCGTACTGGCGAGAAACCAACTTGTCATAGAGGTCCCCTTCAATATGCTCCGTAGCGTCCTGTTGGGCGGCGGTGTAAGTGAAGGTACGAGTACCTACCGCATCGGTGACAGTGGCCTTTTTTCCTGTACGGGTGTAGGTAAAGGCCACATCCGGGGTGTCGTCGCCATAGTCGATGTCCGTCAGTTCCCCGGTGGCGGCATCATAGTTGTATTCGTTGACCAACGGCTGGGGGGTGGTTTCCCCTTCCGGGATGAAGGTGCGTGCCCAAGTACGAGAAGTAAGGCGGCCCAAGTCGTCGTAAGTGTAGGCCGGTCCTCGATTATCAGCATAAAGTTTCTGGGCCAACAGGCCGGAAGCGGCATCATAGACCCACGTTGTCTTATCTAAAGTGCTTTGGTTGGTTACAAAGTCAGCATAACTGGCAATGGAGATATTAGGGTTGCGTAGGGTATAAAGACCGGTCTTATGGCCGTAGGCATCGTACTCATAGAACACCGGATAAGTGGCTCCCCATTCGCCGACTTTATTGCCCTGGAGATCATAAGCGGTGTACACGGTGTGATTGAGAGGATCAGTGACCGCGGTACGCCGGCCGGTTGCGGTATCGTAAGCGTAGGTGGTACGGTTGCCGGCGGCGTTCTCAGTGTAATCGATTTGGCCCAAAGCATTGTAGTGGGTAACGGCGGTGCCGGTACGCGGATCGGTGACGCCCGTGCGCCGGCCAAGGGAGTCGTACTGGTACTGGGTGGTGACGGCGGCGATGCCGACATCCAGAATAGTAAGACCGTTGCGCGTGGCAGTTCCTGTAGGGAGGTCGGAACCGGGGGACAATATGCCGGTCAAAACGGTCTTGGTGGCGCGGTCGGTATAGGTCTGTTGGTAGGTGACGTTGCCGGTGGCATTCGTGGTCTGGGTCTCGTTGGTGAGCACGGGATTGCCGAGGCCGAGCAGCAAAGAATTGACCGGTTCGGACGCCTGCGCCAACTGCTGATAATTGCCGGGCAGGGCTGACCCGAGCCCGGTCAGGCGTTGTTTTTGGATACTTGTGACGGTTGAACTGGCACTGTTGGTCGTGGCATAGGTACGGGAGGTAATGACGCGCCACCAAGCGTTGCAGCTGTCCTTCTCGAAAGCGATTTCGGTTTCTTGGATACGGTCATTAGAGGCTGGATTGAGGACGTCGTTGCCATTGACATCCAAGCCGGTGCGGACGGAGTTACCGAGAACGTCGTACTCGTTGAGGGTTGGGGCGAGGAGGAGTTGGTTGTTGCCGTCGCGTTGCTCGGTCTTGATGAGTTGGTCGGCGGTGTTGTACAGCATGAGCCGGAAGCTCATGCCACTATTGAAGGCGGGTTTTTCGATCTTGACCAGTTGATCGAGAGCATTTACGGTGTTTTTTCGATAACGGGGGGAATTGGCGGAGGCGGTATAGCTCGCCTCCCAAACTGTGCCGTCCGTATTGACGCCCTTGTCGGAAAAACTGGCGATCACGCCGGTTCCCGTGATACTTTTTGTCGTCCCGTCAAGATAGCGTGCGCTGATCCGAGTGGCGCCGCCCGGCAGGGTGACGGTCTCGGTGCGGCCGTCGTTCGTATAGGCGATAGTGGTGGCCAACCCAGCGGGATCAACCTGCCGGGTGATGCGGCCGGCGCGGTCGTATTCCTTGGTGGTTCCCAAGCTGAGCGAGCCGCCGGTGAGGGTTTCGCTCAGGACATGATTCTTGGCATCATAGGTGTAGCTGGTGACCACGGCGGCCTGGCCGTTGGCGACAACCTTGGTCTTAGCGGTCACGCGCTTGAGCAGGTCATAGGCGTAGGTGTATTCCGTGCCGTCGACCAGGGTTTCGGACTGCTTGTTGCAACAGCTCCAGGTGGCGGCGATCCAGATGATGCGCTCGTAGCCGCTGCCGGTGTACACATAGGTCTCGTTCAGGACGATGTTGTTGCGCTCGTCCTCGACGGTGACTTCCTTGGTCGACTTGAGGGCGATGCCGTCGGGGCTGGTGCTGGTGCCGTGGACGACAGTGGTGCGCAGGGCGCCGCCGCCGGTGGCGGGGGTGAACGCATTAAGGGCGGGATCGGCATTGACCGTGTAATTGCCCAATTCATAGTTGTAGCTGTCAAGGGTGCCGTCCGGGCGGAGCACGCTCTTGAGGCGGTAGGCCACGGCTGCTTCAGCGGTAGCTGCATAGTAGGTTTTGGTGGTGCGCAGGTTGCCGGTGGCGCCATAGGCGGCGGTGGGAGTGGCGGCGCGCTCCTCAATCTCAATGCGCTCGCCGTTAACCGTCTTGTAAACGTAGAACATCTTCTTTGTGGCCACGCCCAAGATGTTTTCCGTGACGATGCGTGGGCGCTGGTCGTTCAGTTCCAGGGTGTCGGCGGTGTCCACGGGGGTATAATCATAGGTTGCCGCTTTGGCCTGAAGGGATGTAGAACCAAAAGCCGAATCCTTCCAGGGGGTGATCTCAAGGCTTTTGCGCCCTTGGTCATCATAGTCGTAAGTCACCCAGGAACCGTCCGGACGTTCCTCTGATGCCACGTGACCATAACGAGCCTCTGAATCACGGGTGTTTTCATAAGAACTTTCTTTATAGCCAACAATTTTTCCATTTGATATGATCTGAGAATAAAACTGATCATAAGCATTTTTGTCGATTCCTAAAAGGCTAAAGAGGTTACCGCCTCCATAATAGGTATAGGACGTGGTCATGGCCACGCCGTCTGGGTCGACAACTTTTGAATGTAAAGAGTATCCCCATGGATATTTTATTTTCAATTCCTTTTCAGAATAAATTATATTGTTATTTCCATCCAGAATATTTTTTCCTGACACTTTGCCCAATGCAGTTGAATTGCGCGATCTTGATGTTTTGCGCAGCCCCCCGCCTTCCGTCAACGTCCAATCGTCGGCTGCAGTCGTATAGACATAATCGTAAACATAAGAAGTACCGCCAACATTTTCGGTCATCCGAATGGTATCTTGCTGTTCGTAGACACCGGTTGGATTTTCGATGACCCAAGTCGTGCGCGGCGTACCGGAAACCGCATATAAACCATCTGTTCCCTTGCTGCCAATGTTTTCTGGATTGTACAGGCGAATTTCGTATTTCTGGGTGTCGGTGACCACGATGTCGGCCAAGCCATCCGTGATCGACCAAATTTGACGCAAAAATTGATCGTTGTCACGAATCACTTCCAAGCCGAGGTCAGCCAGAGTGACTTGACGCCCCGACGGCAGAACCTGAAACACCGGCTTCTGTGTGGCAGCGGAATAGCGGACACGACTGCCATCTTTTGATATTTCGTCATAGTAGACGGGATTGTCAGCCACAGGAACGCCGTTGCCGTCCAGCATATAAAGACGACTGTCGCTGGCAACATGGCTAGCACGAGGCAAACCAACAGCATGATTGGTGGGAAACTGATAAATCCACTTTTTTTGAATAGAAGAAGTAATTGTGACTTGACGGGCGATCCCCGTGGGTAGTCCATCCGTTGTTATGGAGGTTATATATGCATCCGAAAGCGTAGGAGTATACCCCAGGCCTTGAGGGGTGAACAAGGTGGGGGTTGGCCGATCACGCTTGATAAAAAGTTGTTGAGCGTTAAAACCGGGAGTATGCAGCATTCGGCCAAAAACAATGCGAACCTCAACGCATTTGTTGATGGCTGGAGTCGTGGAGGCTGAAGAACAAGCCTCAGGATCTTCGCATTTGCAACAGTCATTGGGATCGCAATCAGGGGCTTCTTCTTCGTCATGCGGTTGATCGTTGTTGCTATTAATCGCGATTTCAAGCGGGGGAGAAATAGTAAGAATGGGATCGTCTGCAATTGCACTCCAAACAGGCAATAACAAGCCCGTAATCAAAATCATAAAAACTGCCTGAAAACAGCGAATAATTGGATTATTTTCACACATGTAACCACCGATAGATTTCATAATAATGTTCTTTGTTTTCAGGTTGTTCATATTCATCTTGTTGATCATAACTGTATAATGGCGGTGGTGTGGCAGTTGCCGGTGCCGACCCAGGGGGCGCGGAGCATGCGGTAGCGGCATTCGCCGTTTTCGTCGAAGTCGGCGGCGGTGAGGGTCTTGTCGATGGTGCCGTCTTCGAAATAGACGCCGGGGACGAAGATGTGGAACTGGATGACGAGGCCCGGTGGCACCACGCTGAGGACGATCCGGCCCTCAGCCAAGATGGTGCCGTCAGCATAGGTTTCCAAGGTCCGGTAATACCCCAGCTCGCTGTTGCTGCGGTAAGTCAGCGGCGTGGCGTGGGTACTGTCGAGGACCGGGCCGGTGTCGCTGTCGAGGCGGGCGAGGATGCGGGCGGTCTGGTTGGCGGTGAGGATGACAGTGAAGTTGCGGCCGGTGGCCGGCGGGGTGACGGTTTCCTCGGCGACCACGAGGAAGGCGTCATGGGTCAGCACGACATCGTCGGTGAGCCCGGGATTGATCCAGGGGCGGGCGGAACCGACCAGGCAGATGGGGGCGGAGCCGAAGGCGGTTCCCACCACGGTGACGGTGAAGGTGCTTGCCACGGGATCGCCTTCGCCATCAGGGGTACAAACGGCGGTGACAGTGACCTCGCCGGCGGTATTGAACTGGTGGACCACCGGGAGATCGACCGTGGTGTCATAGGTCGTGCTTTCGACCGTGATGGCGGCGGTGCCGCCGGTCCAGCCCTCGGGACAGGCTGAGAGCAGGAGGGCGTCGCCGCGGCGGATGCGGAGTTCGCCGCCCTCGGCGACGTTGGTTTCCGTCCAGGTGGCGGTCCGCTGCACGACCTTGGCGCCGTTCTGGAAGGAGAAGACGAGGTTGGTCGGGGCGGCGGGGTCGAGGGGGACGTCGGCGTACCAGGCGCCGGCCACGCCCGGTTTGGCGACCGGGGCGACGGGGGTGTCACCGGGGGGCGTGTAGAAGCCGCCGATGGCGATCAGATCGAGGTTCTGGCCGTTGCCGCCCTCAATGCAGACGGGCGAGGTCGGGGAGGTGGCGGGAACGGTGACGTCGCTGAGGATGTTGAGGCGATGGTCCACCCAGTCGGGGAGGCCGTTGTTGTCGGTGTCGGGGCCGCCAAAGGCGAGCAGGCGCACGGAATGGATCTCCAGGCTGCTGCCATTGACGATATTGCGCCAGGTCAGGCGCAGGACGTGGTCGCCGGGTGCCAGCTTGGGCAGGGCGCAGAAGCAGGCCGTGCCCGTGGCGCCAACGGGGGTGGCGACCAGGGTTTCCGTTCCAGAGGGGGAACCGTCCACGGTCAGGTTGAGGGTGAAGCTGGTTTCGGCGGAGAAACCATTGTTCTGAGCGCCGGTCACTTCCACACCGTAGACGCCGTCGGCCGGGACAGTGACGAGGTAATCGAGGGCGCCGCAGCGGGTGCGGGCGGTGATGACGGTGCCGTCGCGCTCCCATTCGCCGGCAACAATGATGCCGTTGCTGCCGTCCAAGATTTCAATGGTGGCGGCGGTGTCATCGACATCGGCCAGCGTGGGATCGGAGAAAAAGAACTTGGCTTCAAGGTAGTCGCTCAAGGCGTCACCATCGGTGTCGCCTTGGAGGGGATCGGTCTGCCAGGTATGGACTTCCTCGCCGTCGGAGAGGCCGTCGCCGTCGGTATCGGCCTTGCGGGGGTCGGTGCCGGCGAGGCGTTCGTCGCCATCGGAGAGGCCGTCGCCATCGGAGTCGGTGGCCTGGCGCAGGGCGAGTTCGTCGGTGGTGGTGGCGGAGAAGGCCGAGAGCGGGACGGGTTGGCGGGTGAAGCCGGGGCCGGCCCATTCGAGGCGCAGGGAGGCGGTGTTGTTATACTCGAAATAGGCGAGGCCGAAGGGATGGAGGCCGGCGGCCAGGGTGGCGGTGCCGGCGACTTCCGTGACGCCGTGGCTGTCGTCGTTGTCGATGATCTGGGTGCCGTCGAGCCAGAGGCGGCTGCCGTCGTCCGAGGTCAGCCAGAAGGTGTAGGCACCGTCGACGGGCACGTTGAAATCGCCGGTGAAGAGCAGCGCGGTGTGGTCCCGGGAGCCTTGGAGCACGGCACCCGTACCCCAGTCCCAGTCCAGGTTGTTCCGGCCCACGCGGCCGAGATGCCGGGGAGACAGGGAGGCGAAGTTTGGCAGGCGCCGGAGCCAGACACCCTCATACTGGCGGACGAGCAGGCCCGGCAGGCGCACGGTGGGCGTGGTGCCCGAACCTTGCAGGCGTGCCGCCCAGGCCTGGATGTTGACGATGCGGTTTTCGCGGTTGGGGCCGCTGGTGTCGGAAAGGACGCTCAGAGCGTGGATCAGCGCCTTGTTGTACCATTCATTGGTGCGGGTCTGGTAAAGCTCCAGCCAGGGGAACTGCTTCAGTTCATCATTGGCGGCCATGGTGTGGAGGGTGCCGGCATGGGAGGAAACCGAGGCCGGGTAGCGGGCGAAAAAGCGGGGTACCAGGGCGTCGATCATATCCAGGACGGCCAGGCGTTCGCCCAAAGTGGAAGTGTCCTTCAGCGACATCATCTGGATCTGCATCATGCCGGCTAGGGTGGTGCAGAGGAGCATTTCCGTGTTGGTGTCCAGGCCGGTGGCGAAATCCAACAACTGATAGGCGGCGGCGGGGTTGCCGGCACCGCGGTAACGGTCGGCCAGCTCAAGCACGAGCAAATGCGGATAGATCCGGGCAAAGGGAATGCCGTCGAAGCTCTGGTCCATCAGCGCCTGGACTTCCTGCGCGGCGGCCGCGGCATCTGCGGCGGAAAGAGGCGGGAGGTTCTGGAACTGCGCCAGGACATCCTGCAGCTGGGCCGCAATGGGCGCCCGGTCCGTGGAAGAAAAACCGTTGAACTGGGGGGTGGCCAGGTCTTGCGCCAGGGTGGTGGCCTGGTTGATGATCTGGTCGGCGGTGGCTGTGGCGGCAGGGGGTGCGGCGGCCATGAAAGCGTCGCGGAGCGCTGCCGGCTGGGTGCCGTCAGCCGCGGTCCAGGCGGAGTTCCACCAGCCGGCCAGGTCGGGGATGGTGTCGCCGATCCAGTATTGGGCGGTGGCGGTTGGGCTGGCGGCCAAGCCGGGCTTGAAGGCGCGGGCCAGCACGGTGGTCATGCCGGTGACGGTCGTGGTGGAGGAAACCGCGGGAGAGGATAGCGTGGGGGCGGCGCTGTCCTGGGTGTAGCGGACCGTGGCGCCGGGGGTGGGGGTGGCGACCGACAGCGGCAGTTCCGGGAAGAGGTAGATGCCGGAGGGAAACTCGAAGGCCGGCCCGGCGACCCATTCGGCCGTCAGCGGATCGCTCTGATAGAGGAAGATTTCCTCGCCGTCGGAACTGCCGTCACCGTCGGTGTCGGCATCCTGCGGGTCCGTGTCGGCCTGGTATTCCAGGAGATTGTTGAGGCCGTCGCCGTCAGGATCGAGGGCGGCATCATTGGCCAGGGGGTTGAGGCCGTTGAGCGTTTCCCAGGCATCGGACAGGCAGTCGCCGTCGGCGTCCTCGTCCTGGCGGGCGACGAGATAGAGGCGCATGGCGCCGGGGGCGACGTCCGCGGCGGCGGTGTCAGTCCAGGTGATGGCGCGGGGCGCCAGTGACGATGACCACGGCGGTGGCGTCGGCCCATGTGACGGCGGTATCCTGGACCACCGGGGGCGCGGCAGCCGCGTGGCGTTGGTGGTGGCAAGGTCCCGGGCCACCAGCGTCCAGCCGCCGCCGAGGCCGGGAACCGTGCCGGCCGGCACGTCCTTGGCGAAGACTTGGAGCATTTCGCCGGCCGCGCCGGCACAGGCGATGGAGAGCGTCATGGCCGTACCCGAACTGGACACGGTCATGGCGGCGACCTCCGGCAGCCGCCCGGCAACGAACGGGCCGGCGTCATAGGGGCGTTCCACCATCCAAGCGAAGGATTCCGTCCCCCTGCGGTTGTACCAGTAGCCGTGGCCGGCCTGGAGCGCGGCGTTGGTGACCGTGTTGTCGGTGACGGCCAGCCACTTGCCGTCATCGGCCGCGCCCGGCAGGGACTTCAACCAATAGGCGGCGTCCGAAGTGACCGTGCTGACCAGGTCGGGAGTGCCGGCCTGGTCGGCCGCGCCCTTGGCAAAGCAGAAGGGGAAACAGACGCTGTTGAGGCTCACGCTGGCGGTGAACGGATAAGCGAAAAGGTTCAGGCCGGACTGGAACGGCACGACCCGGTCCTGGTCCAGCACCACCCGGCCGGCCAGGTAGAGCGTTGTGGCGGCGGCCTGGCGGTTCTCCACGCGGATCACCTCACCCGGCGAGACGGTCAGGCTGGCCGGCGTCCAGCCGCCGGCGAGGAACCACTCGCCGTTCCTGGCCGCAGGCGCCCCGGTGCCCTTGAAGGCCGTGACGTACGCCTGGGTGACGGGGTCCCACTTGGACACCGTATCGGCCGCCGCTTCGCCGGCCGCCCCGGTGAGCTGCTGCCAAAACAGGTCGTTCAGGTTGTTGACGAACGGCTCGAACGGCGACGAGATCACGGCTTGCGAACCGGCGGGCACCGGCTGCCGGGCAAAACCGGCGGGCCGCCCGAAACTGCCGGGAGTGGCCGGGGGGCGGGAAGTGAAGCCATCCAGGAACAGAGCGTAGTCGTCCAGATTCACCACCCCGTCGCCATTGAAGTCCCCGGTGCCCCAGCCAATCGGCGGGGAACTGCCCTGCTGATCATAGCCGGACAAGAACAGTTCGTAATCGTTCAGATCGACGGAGTGGTTCAGGTCCGCGTCGCCGTACTTGGAATGCAGGATGTCATAGAGCATGCACTCGACGTCATTCAGGTCAAAGACCGCGTCGCCGTTCACATCGTACTTGAGGTCGCTGCTGCCGGCGTGGCGCGCGGCGTTGATTTCGGTGAGGTCGACCGCATCGACCAGCCCATCGCCGTTGAAGTCGCCCAGGAGGCGAATCTCCAGGGCCAGGCCGTCAACCGTGATCGTACCGCCGGCCTGGGCTTCATATCCCCCCTTCACCGCCACGGTGACGTAATACACGTTGCTGGCCACCCCTTGGGCCGGCGGGAAGACGACGCCGTTGAATGACCCGACCTGATCCTTCATCACCCGCCCCGATGCATTGGGATAGAGGACGGTGGTGAGCGCGGCGTTCTGTGGCTGGCCGTAACGGTCCTGGTTCCAGCTCGCATACTCGCCGCCGGAAATGGCCACGCCACCGTTTTTGAAGTGCTGGATATTGGCGCCGTAGTTCATGATGGCGGCCAGGTAGTCGCCGAAGGGGGCGTTACCGTCGCCGGCATAAAACTGGAACCCGGCGGCATAGGCGTCCGCGGTCGTCAGGCTGGCGGAGCTCCAAGCCGGATCCCACTGCTGGTCAGTCATGTACGGCATCTGGTTGACGCCGTGCCCGGGCACGGGGCCGGCAACCCGGCCGGCAATGGCTGAGGTCGGCGCCTCGGCCGCCCCCCAGATCATGACGTCCCCCCAATACGCGCCGCCGCCCGGCAGGCTGCTCGTGACCCGCCCGCCCGCGATGCGCACCGTGCATCCCTTTGGGACCTGGAACGTGTAGTACGCGCCGCCTTCCTCCCATCCCCAGCCTTCATAATTGGCGGAAATATTGACAGCCCAGCCGGTTGCGGATGCGGCGGTCACCGTGACCCCGTTCCACGGCTGGGTCCACGTCTGCATCTTGTCCGCCGTCACCGCCACAGTGCCGACGGTCCAGGTGTCCAGCGCCAGCGCGGTTGACCCAACAGCCAGCAGGGCGGCGATGATGGCGAGCGGCTTGTTCATGTTTGAAGCCTTGACATACGTTGCAAAAGACGCTACGGCGCTAAAAGGCCCTTGGATGCATGATGGGGTGGCACGGGGGAGTCGCCGTGGATGTTGGAGGGAGGCGTCAGACAGAGCCCCCCCCCAGCATTCCTGGCAGAGCGCAATGCCCACCTCAAGTTCTGGGCACCCCATAGGCGGGGGAGCGGACGCACATAGTACGCCGTCCGGCTGTTGTGCCCGATCCCCATAAACACCTATCCCCTCCGGCCAACGGCGCTTCCTTATTCAGGCACCTAACCGGTATAACGTTCCCCATCCAATTGTGGAAAATAAAACGTGCGGACGGAAAAAGCAAACCGTCCTGCGCTTAATCCTGCCGGCCGCCGCCAGCATGACCCAAACGCCCACTTCCCGTTGCCGTCAAGGCTCCGGGCAGATGGAGCTTTGGGGGAAGGTGTTTTCTCGCCGGGTGCGTCCCGCTGCTCGGGTTGCCCTTCTATGCCGGTTTTTTGTGCTATATTATGCTCATTATTAAATCATGATTTCTGGCACGGGCATGGTTTCCGTGGCCGGATGATTTTTCGGTCAGCCCAGGCGCCGTTTTTCCATTGTTTCGATGAAAAAATGTGTTTTCGTCATCTGGCCGTCCGCCATGCTCGGACTGATCGGCTGGTGTGTTGGCGCCTCCCCGAACGACACGGCTCTGCCGTTCCGGCAGGCCGAGGCTGAACTGCGCCGGCTGACGGTGATGGCACTGGAGCGGAATCCGCAGGTCCTGGCGGCCCGGCACGAGGTGGAACGTTATGCGGCGGCCCAGGATGAACTGAAGGGCTTTTTCGATCCGCAGTTGAAGGCCTCCGCCCTGGGGCAGCGGGATGCCTGGTATGGCCAGGACGGCTTCCTGAACACCGCCGGAACAGAGATGGCGCTGATGCCCGGCGCCTACTTGGATGTGGAGGCGGGGCAAAACTACCTGAAAAACCTCTCCGACGACCACCATGACCGGATGGCGCAGACCGTGTTGACCACCCGGCTGCGGGTGCCGCTCAACCGGGACCGCGGCTTTGCCATCTGGAAGCTGGACAACCGGCGGGCCGGGGCCGAATCACTGGCGGCGCAGGCGCGGCTGCTGGACGCCTGCCAGACGGTCCGCCTGGAGGTGGAGCAGCGGTATGTCGTCCTGTGCGAGGCCCAGGCGCAATTTGCGGTGGCGACGGCGGCGTCGCGGCGGGCCAACAAGCTGTTGGAGGACACCCGGGAAATGGTCCGGCTGAAGACGGTGCCGGAATACCAGGTGTATCCGGCCCAGTACGAGGTGGCGGTGCGCCGCGAAGATGAAATGGCGGCCCTGCAGGCCGTTGGAACGGCGCAGTTGCGGCTGGCCGAAACCCTGGCGGCGCCGGTGGCGGCGGGGGCGGCGGCGCAGGAGGCCGTGGCCGGGACGCCCCTGGTGGTGGTCTGGGCCGAAGCCATGCCGTTGCCGTTCGTGCCGCCGCTGGCCAAGGCGCTGGAGGCGCGCGGCAAGTGGCGGGACTTTCAGGAACAGGCCACGGCCGCCCGGATTGAGATCCGCCGGCAGCAGGAGGGGCTGAAGTCCAATGTGGCGTTGACCGTGGAGGGCGGGTGGCAGGGCGAGGAACCGGACGGCATGGTGGGGGCCGGCGCCTATTCCTTTGATCACAATTTCGGCGGCCTGGTGGGCGTGACGTGGAGCCGGCCGCTGGGCTATCAGGCCGAGCGTTCGCGGGTACGCCAAGTGGCGGCCCGCCTGGCCAAGCTGGAGGAGGAAGGGCGCGGGGTTGAGCTGACGGTCAAGACCGAGATGGAAACCGCCCGGCGCGACTATGAGCAGGCGCGGGAGCGGTTGCGGGTCTTGAGCGAAGGGGTGACCGCCGCCCGGCGCACCCTGGAGGCGGAGGAACAGCGTTTCCGCCTTGGCGAAGGGCGCAGCCGCAACGTGCTGGATGCCCAAAAAGACCTGAACGATGTCATCAGCCGCCAGACCGGGGTCGCCGGTCAGTTGCTGCTGGCGGCCGCCCGTTTCCATTACGCCACCGGTTACCGGAACGCGGCCGCGGACGGCGCGCTGGCCGTCACCGTTGCCCCAACCGAGCCCTGACCTGTTTTTTTACTGTGCCGCCGGCGGCCGCCGGCCGGGAGAATACCCATGAGCAAACTATCGGAAATGCTGGGCCTGCGCAACGACAAGCACGAGGATGACGAACCGCAGGAGGCGGTCAGTCTGGAGAACAGTGTGCTGCCCGAACACCAGCGGGACATGCTGGAACGGGACATCCGGGTTCTCGACGACAACTATGGCGTGCGCGAGAAAAAGGTTCAAAAGGAAGCCGAAAAACAGGTTCAGGAGGCCGCCGAGGACTCCCTGAAGCAGTTGCACATGATTCAGATGGGGCGGTGTCCGGTCTGCGGCGCCCACCTGCGCCAGCACCTGTTTGCCACCATCTGCGAGACGTGCGATTTCAACGCCTACGAAATGCCCCGCCGCGGGTCGGTGCGCGTTCATCTGCGCGACGGCACCCCGCCGGTCGAAGGGCAAACCTGCTATGTCATCCGCAGCGGCGATGTCCTGATCATGCGCGACGATGTGATTCGCGCCAAGGTGCCCAAGGAGGCGGTGAGCTGGATTGAGTACGTCTGGACGGACGAGGAGATCGACCAGCGCTACAAGCAGCTCATCGAACGGCTCAAGCTGGTCTGCAGCTGGTGCAACAACCCGGCGGATCCGGACAAGGACGGGTTTCACCTGGCCCAGGTCGCCTTTGGCGCCAGCCAGGAACGCCATGTCTTCTGCTGCGACGACTGCTACGAGGCGTTCCGCCGCATGTACCCGGCGCGCGTCCACCGCAACTGCTACGAACGCAATTGCGCCGAATGCAATGACTGCATCAAGCGGTACGATGACGAAAACGACGGCGTCCGCCTGGTGGCCAAGGACTATCTGCACGTCAAACGCCAGGCCGCCACCTGATGGGGCGCGGGGACATCCCCGCCAATGGGAGCATGCTGAAGATGGGTGAATTTCGTACCACACGCGGCGAAGACCCGCCGCCGACCCGCCGGGAAAGCAATTGGCGCCGGCTGTACCTGCTGGCCGGCGGCGGCGTGATCCTCTGCCTGGTCGTCGGGCTCGGCTTTGTCATCAAGGTGCCCCGGCGGGTGGTGGCCTCCGGCTATGTGACCACCCAGGAATATGCCGAGGTGCGGCCCCCGGCGGCCGGCATGGTGGCCGCCATTTTGGTCAAGACGGGCGACACGGTCAAAAAGGGGGACCTGCTGGTGCAGCTGGAATCCACCGAGGAAAAGGCCCGGCTGGAGGCGGCCCGCAACCAGGTGGACAAGGCGGAGGCGGAGATCGCCCGGCGCAGCTTGGAAATTGCCGAAGAAAAACGGGTGCTGACGGAGAGCATTTCGCTGGCACGGCTGCGGTTGAGCTACGCCTCCAACCGCCTGGAACGCACCCGCGAGCTGCTGGCCAAGGGGCTGGCCGCCGGCAGTGCCTTGGAAGACGAGCAACTCAAGGAGGATCTGGCCCGCGCCGAACTGCAGTCGCTGCTCAGCAAGAACCCGGGCGTCTACGAGCGCGAACTCAACGTGCTCCGGCGCGAGCTCGACGTGCGGCGTGATGACGTCCGCCAGGCGGCCGGCGCCCTCCGCCTGCGCGAAGTCCGCGCCCCGGTTGACGGCCAGGTGGTGCGTTATGAGTTTGTCATCGGGGAACTGGTCCGCCCGGAAACCGTGTTGCTTGAGGTGTTCGGCGGCGGCCGCCAGGTGCTCAAACTGCGCATTCGAGAGCGTGACGCCGCCAAGGTGGCCGTCGGCGCCTCTTATGAGGCGTTGCTCACCCCATACCACACCCTGATCCGCACCTGGTTCACCGGCCAGGTGGAATTTCTGCGCGACGTCATCCAGACCGAAGGGGTGACCAGCTACCGGGTCGCCTACTGCAGTTTTAATCCCGGCTCCTTCTCCGTGGCGCCCGGCACCACCGCCGAGGCGCGCATCGCCTGCGGCCGGATTCCCTTTTGGATTTTCCTGTTCGGACTGGACTGAAAATCCGGAAAATGCCGGCCGTTTTTTTGGGGGGAATGCGGAATTTGATAAAAGCGGGAGATGGCATTATATAGCCGGTGACGGCAGATAAAATGAACGAGCGTGGGGGGCTGGCAACAATCAGCCGGAGAGGCATGCACCATGGGCTGGTGGCGCAAGCTAAAAAAGGGGGAGCGCGGCGACGTGTTGATGGAGTACGTCGTCATCACGGTATTCATTTTGTTGCCGCTCATCGGCGCCAGCACCCTGTTGTTCAACCCGTCCGGGCGTACGTTCACCACGGGTGGCACCATCGAGGGGAATGATTTTGGAGTCTTCGGCAACGCCATGGCGCAGTCGTTCCGGCGCATCATGTGCGGCGTCGCATTGCCCATCCCCTGAGCCGGATTGCGAGTTCCCGACAGGCAGCGGGCGGAGCATCCGCCATAACCCAAACCCCATAAGGAGAGCAACATGAAGACTGCAAAGACCATGCGTTTGAGCCGGGCCAAGAATAGTCGTTTCGGCCGTTTCCTGTGCCGGTTGATGGGGGAAGAGCGCGGTGCCATCATGATGGAATACGTCATTTTGGCCGTTTTGATCGCGGCGGCCTGCGTGGTGGCGGTGGCCATGTTCGGCCGGACCATTGTGGACATGTTCGGTGCGGCGTCCAAAGGGGCGACGGGCGACCATTCCGGCGCCAAATCTGCGGTGACGTCTGCCCAAGGAGCCCAGGAGCAGCGGACCCAAGATGGGGCTGCAAACAGCGACGACCTGCACAAGTGAGCGTGGATGGCCGCCTCCTCGCCGGGATATGGCTGGCGGCGCTGGTGTGGTCGGTCATCCTATGCCGGCAAGACTGGCGCGAGCGGCGCCTGCCCAATGCCTGGACGCTGGGCGGCGCCGCGGCCGCCCTGCTGGTGCGGCTGGCCTTGGGCGGGCTGGGGCCGTTCCTGAGCGGTTTCGCGGCGGCAGTGGTGGGCGGACTGTTCCTGCTGTTGCCGTTTTTGGCCCGGGGCGCCGGCGGCGGCGACGTCAAAATGCTGTTCGCCGCCGGGGCGGTGGCAGGGTGGGAGCAAATCCTGCCGCTGTTGGTCTACACGGCCTTTGCCGGGCTCGGCGTGGCCGTGGCCCTGTTGGCGGCCGGCCGGGTGGATGGCGCGCGGCTGAAGCATTATCTGCGTTGTGCCTGCGACTTCCGCTATGACCGGCGGGCCGGCCGGATCACCCTGCCGGACAAGGAAAGCGAACGGGTTCGGGTGCCGTTCAGCCTGGCGATCGCCATCGGCCTGCTGGCGGCAACCTGGCCGCTCTGATGACAGGCCGGGGCATGACGGGGAGACACGGCGGATGAAAACGGCAATCCGACGGCGGAGCCGGGACGATGGCGGTTCGGTCATGCTGGAATCGGTATTGGCCCTGCCGGTGTTGTTCCTGCTGATCTTGGGATGCGCCCAAATCGCGCACCTGTGGGTGGCGCGGCAGGTGGTGTGTTATGCGGCCTGGTGCGCCGCCCGCTCGGCGCTGGTCTGCCACCAGGGCGAGTACGAGGCGGCGGGACGGCAGGCGGCGCAGCAGGTGCTGGCCTGGCTGGTCATCGGCCAAGGCCAGGGCGAGCCGGAAAAACGCATCCCCGGCTGGGGCAAGATCGACGGCTCCGGCGCGGTGGCGCGCAAGACCCGCACCCAGGTGGTGCCGGAGGGCCAGTGGAACGTGAAGGCCACAGTGGAATTCGACTTTGCCCTGATCATGCCGGTCGCCGGGCCGGTGATCGGCTGGGCGGTCAGTCCCTGGCGCGAGAGCCAGGAATGGCTGGAAACCCAAGCGGATCCCACCGGCAACCAGCATCGCCAGCAGGACACCGTGCAATATCCGCACCTGATCTTCCGTGAAACGGCCGTCGCCTGCAAACCGTATGTGACGCTGCCCAAGACCGGGCTGCCGGCGGCGGGATGGTGAACGATGGAACTGCTTCGCCAAGCCAATGCGCAGTGCCGCCGCCTGTGGCGGGATGAGGGCGGGGTGGTGCTGGCTCTTTCCGTGGTGGTGTTCATGATGCTGTTCCTGCTGGCCTTTTCGGCCTATGCGGTCGGCGAGATCATCCGGGAACGGGTCGAGCTGCAGAACGCCGCCGACAGCGCCGCCTATTCCGGCGCCATGGTCCAGGCCGACCATTTGAGCCGGATTGCCGCCATCAACCGCGCCATGGCCTGGACCTACGTGATGCTCGACCAGATGACCATGGATTACATCGTCGACAAGTGGCTGGAGAAGGTGGTCAACCAGTGGGATATCGACGACTGGAAGGCCATGCTCCACAATCAGATCGGCATGTGCAATTTTGGGCGTCCAACCTATTATTTCAACGGCACCATGGGGATGGACAAATATGTGCGGCTCAACCAAAGCCAGACGGTGAGCATCAGCAGCATCCGCAGCCACCGCATGATGGCGGCGGCGCCCGGGGGCAGCCGCAGCTGGGGCTCCAACTACAACACCCTGCGTTCCCACATCATCCAGGCCAAGGCCAATATTGAGGCCATGAACGCTGCCGAAGACGACCTGATCAGCCAGACCGAGAACCGGATCCGGAAGATGGTCGCCAGTGCGGTGCGCCAAAACATCGCGGAAACGGACAATGACAAGGATGCCGGCGGCGCCGACATCGAGCACCACCTGGAAATCACCCCGCCCCGGCAGTGGTTCCGCAAACTGCGCAACAACGAGCAGGATGAAACCCAGTTTCTGGCCCACGCCGACTTCTATGACGGTCCCGACTCCACCTTCGGGGCGGGAACGGGGGTGTGGATGGTGCGTTCCGATGGCGGCGAAGGACTGCAGCGGAAGTACCGGCAAGGGGCCCGTTCCCTGATTGCCGAGTGGAATTGGTGGAGCACCAAGTGGGTGATTGTCGAGGGGGCCTGCGTGCCGGCGCCGTTCTTCCGCATTTCGGGCGACGGCAAGGTTCGGGGGCAGGATGTGCAGGACAGTCAGTTTACCATGGCCCGGGCCAAGCCGCACGTCTTGGAGGAAACCTTTTTTCTGCGGGACGGGACCCTCGCGGTGGGGGTCAAGCGCCGGCTGAACAATCCCTTCTTTTACATCTTTGGTTCGCTGGCGGAAGAGGGCATGTTCCGCTTCTTCCACCCCAGCCCGGACGGGCCGCGGGACATGTGGGGGGTGGCGGCGGCCATTGCCGGCTACCAGTCGCCCAACGAGCCGGGCGCCGGGCATTATGAGATCACCTATGAAGACGTTCCGGTCCGCAAGCTGTGGAACCTGAAAACCAGTGACTGGGATGCCGAACTGGTGCCGTTGCACCGGGCGGGGGCCAGCGGCACCAGCGGCCGCAAGCTGCAAGGGGACAAGGCGGCGCCCCTTCTCAGCAAAATGCGGCAAAAGCTGGGGGTCAGCGGCCAGACGGCGCCGCGCGGGGCCGGCAATGGTGGCGACTTGAGCACCGGCGGCCTGGAAGGCTGGACGGTACATTGAAGGCGGACAGCATGCAACGCACGTACCATCATTTGCGCCGGCGCCTGGCGGCGCTGGGAGGCGACCGGGGCGGGGCGGTCCTGATGGAGTTGGTGATTGCCATCCCGTTGTTTGTCGCGCTGCTGGGCGGCACCATGTGGCTGGGGGAGCTGGTGCTGGGCAAGCAAAAGCTGGTGGCCTCCGACCGCTATGCGGCCTGGAACCGGGGCAACCGCCATGAGCAGCCGGCGGCGGGCACGGTCAAGTCGCGCCTGCAAAACCTGCTGTTTCCGCAGGCCAAGGTTGGCGACCAGCCGATCAACGGCATTCGGGAAATGGCCGGTTCCGGGCGGCTGTGGAGCGAAGGGCGGGGGGCCACGGTGGTGCTGCAGCCCCGCATGCCGGAATGGGTTCGTGGCTGGTTGCGGGCGGGGGTGACGTGGGGCGGGGGGCAACAGCCGGCGAGCACCGTGACCCTGCTGGGGCGCGATGTGGAGGAGGATGGCCATCACCGGCTTGTCAGCCGCACCCATGCGGGGACAAAGTCGGGGTTCCCGCGCAACTGGAGCGCCCGCGCCCTGGCGGATGAACAGCGGCCATGGGCGCCCTATGTTCAGGATGAACCGTGGCCGGAAAATGTGGACACCATCACGGCCAGCGGGTGGTCTTATCCGGGGGCGCCGCAAGGCTACCGCCACCAGCCCCGCTACCGTCAATACATCACTTGGAGTAAATGAACCCGTTCATGCAAACCTGTCTTTACAAACGGTGGGTCTGGGGGCTGACGTTGGCGATGGTCGGCGGCAATGCCGCCGCCATTGCCGGAACCCTATCGGAGGGCCGGCCGTCGGTGGCGATGCCGCCGCTGGCCGAGGTGACCCGGCAGGGGGGCGACAGCGGCAAGTGGAATTGTTGCGGGGAATTGGCCGGGGCGCCGGTGGTGGCGGCAAGGGATTTTGACAAGTCGTTGCGTGCCCACGGGTGGTGGCGGCGGCAGTCGCTGGGCCTGGGCCGGGCGGGAACCCCCGTCGGCGACCGTTTGCTGGAGGTGTGGGCGAGGGGGGACCAGCGCCTGCTGTTGTTGCTGTGGCCGGCCACGGCCGGCCGCAGCGGCTTTGCCGTGGGCACGCTGAAGGAGGGCGAACTGGCGGTGGACGTGGTGCAACCGCCGGTTTTGGCGCCCGCTGATTTTGATGCGTATATTAACGGCGTCAGCCGTGCGGCTTCCGACCCGTATGGAGACAAGGTGGGCGAGGGCGAAAAAGGACAGGAACAACCATGAAGAATTTCATTCCCCTGATTTTGGCGGTGCTGCTCGGACTGGCGGCCGTGCTGGCGGTGGGGCGCCTGCTGGCCGCGCGCAAACAGGCGTCCGAAAAAACGGTCACCGTGGTCGCCGCGGCCCGCGACATTCCCGAGGGCGAGGTGCTGGCTGAAAGCGCGGTCATGAAAAAGGTCATCCCCGTGTCGGCGCTGCCGGCCCAGGCCATTTTTTGGTCCAAGATGGAGATGGTGGTCGGCCAAAAGGCCTTGCGGCCAATCAGTCAGAACGATTACATCCTGCTGGGGGATGTCGGCTTGTCGCGAAGCATGGCCAACATCGTCGGGGAGGGCGAGTGGGCGGTGGCGCTGCCGTTGCCCCGTGCCAGCGGCATTGCCGGCATTGTCCAGCCGGGCGACGAGGTGGCGGTCATCGGCACCTTCAAGATCCAGGCCAAGGTCAAGACGGCCGACCTGTCGGCTCCGGAGCAGGATGTGACCAAGGAGGCGACCCTGGTGCTGTTCCCCCGCGTGCGCGTCCTGGACGTCACCGGGCGCAGCGGCCGGGAAGAGGGCGGCAGCGACATCATTCTGGCCCTGCCGCCGGCCCAGGCCCAGGTGCTGATCGCCGCCCAGCGGCAGGCGGATCTCAGCCTGGCCTTGCGGCGGCCCAATGACGATGCGGCCATCAACCGGCTCGACGCCGGCATGGTCGACCGCACCACGTTCGAAAAACTGCTGGAAGGGCTGCAGGCGGTGCAAATCCCCCAGATCCCGGGACAGCGTGAAAAAGCCAAGTAACCCTGTTTTTGCATAGGAGACATCCCATGAAATTGACACTCAGCAACTCGGGACTCGGCAAGCGGCTCGCCGGCTGGCTGACCGCCGGGATTCTACTGCTCGGCGGCTGGGCCTCCGGCGCGGCCGGGGAAGGCGAAAAAGTTTCGGTAAACATGGGCGCCATCCAGGTGATTGACCTGCCCTTTGTGGTGCAAGGGTTTCGGGTGACCGATCCATCCCTGGTCAAGGCGGAAGCCATGGGCGAGCGGCAGCTGCGGATCATGGGGCTGAAGGCCGGTGCCACCGACATGCAGGTGACCGGCCCCAACGGCGAGTCCGCGTTGTTCTCCATCACCGTGATTGAGAACATCAAGGAAATCCTCAACTCCCTGAAAAAGGATTTGGATGCGGTGCCGGAGGTTGACCTGTCGATCAACCGTGACCGGGTGGTGCTGAAGGGGGAGATCTCCAGCATTCCCAATTGGGAGACCTTGCAGAAGGTGCTCAAGGGCTATGACGCCAAGCAGTACTTGGATTTGACCACCTTCCGGCCGGCCCCGGAGGTGATGCTCGGCCTGAAATCGGCGCTGGAAAAATCGGGGGTGAAGGTGCTGGGCGAGAAGGATCCCCCGGCGCCCGGCGCGGTCAGCCTCAAGTACACCAACAGCACGGTGTTCATCAACGGCACCGTGTTCAGCGCGGCCGAGGTGGCCCGGGTCCAGGACGTGATTGCCGCCCAGGACTGGCTGCTGATCCGCAAGGCGGGCGAGTCGGCCAAGCGCGAAGCGGGTGAAACCCGGGTCGGTGCGGTGATCAACCTGCGGGTCGAGCCGGTGATGGTGGAAGTGGACGTGCAGTATGTGGGGATCACCGACACCCAGAACGAACAGCTCGGGGTCAACCTGGCCAAGAACGGCCTGCTGGCGGTCAACACGGTCACCGCCGGTTTCTATGGCGGCATCAACAAGGGCGGCTCCGGCTGGGGCGGCAACTACGCGGTGCGCAGCAACATGGCCGGCGTGCTTAATTTCATGGCCAAGGAAGGCATTTCCCGCTTCCGTTCCGCCGGGCATCTGACCTTCAAGAGCGGCGACGCCCCGCAATGGCGGATGTTCCACAGCGGCGGCACCATCAAGGCCAAAATCGGCGGCGGCAATGCCACCGCCACCGGGGGCGGCAATGTGGCGGTCGGCGGCTCCGGCACGGCCGCCATGGAGGACATTGACTACGGTCTGATCATCCGGGTCAAGGGCGGCCTGGAAAACGCCACCACCACCGACCTGGAAGTGGAACTGGAGCTGAGCGCTCCGGAACTGATGGACAACGGCGACTACAACCTGCGCCGGAACCGGGTCACCACCAACGTCAGCTGCCCGCTGGGAAATACGATCATCTTGGGCGGCATGAAGGACCTGGTGGAAAGCACGGCAACGCCGTCCGGCGTGCCGTTCCTGCGCAGCATCCCGGTGGTTCAGTGGTTCTTCTCGGAAAAGAGCAGCGACACCAAGAAGCAGGAAGTCCTGATCCTGCTCAGCGCCCAGCTGGCGCCGGGGTTCCAGACCTCCAAGCCGCTCTCGGATGAGACTCGGGGCGTGATCGACAAGGCCGCGAAACCAACTAAGGAGCGGATGAAGGAAGAACACAAGGGCCGCAACTACTTCTACTTCTAAACCGGTCACGGCTGCTTTGCGGACTCCGCAGTTTGGATGAAGGGTCTTCATGCTGATTTTGCACGTTCCATCCTCCACCCCCGGCACGCCGCCGCGCCCGCTGCCCTTGGCGCCGGGCGGCGCCGAGATCGGCATCGGCCGGGCACCGGAGAACGCCGTGGTGCTGGCCGGCGCCCAAGTGTCGCGGCGGCACGCGGTGTTGCGATTTGAAAACGGCGGCTGGACGCTGACCGACTTGGGCAGCACTTTCGGCAGCCAGGTCAACGGCCAAAAGGTGACCGTCCCGGTGCCGCTCAAGGCGGGCGACCGGATCCTGGTCGGCGGCCACGAATTGCTGGTGACCGACGAGGGGCAGGCCGCCCCTCCGGCCGCGGCCCGGCCGGCGGCAACGGTGGCGGGCAAGGCGGCCGTCCCGGCCGCCCGGCCCCCGGAAAAGCCGGCCAAGGCGGCTGCCCCCCCGGCGCGGGCGTTCGAAGAGGTGGCCATCCTCTACACCGACGACATGATGGGCATCAAGAAGCGCATTCACGAGGCGGTGCTGTCCAGGCTCAACCTCCCGGATGCCGCCACCCAGCAGCTCGAAAACGAGGAGATGCGCGCCAAACTGCAGCTCGCCCTCGACCAAGTGTTGCGCGAATTCCGCCATGAGATTCCGCGGGACATTCCGATGGACCTGTTCCGCCAGGCGCTGCTCGACGAGCTGATCGGTTTCGGCCCGATCTCCCCCATGTTGCGGGTGGCGGAAGTCGACGAGATCATGATCAACGGCCCCAACCGCATTTTCGTGGAAATCAAGGGGCGGCTGATGGAGACCGGGGCGCGGTTCTTCGACAACCGGCATCTGACCACCATCATCCAGCGCATTGTCGAACCGCTGGGGCGCCATGTCGACGAAGCCAGCCCGATGGTCGATGCGCGGTTGCCGGACGGATCGCGCGTCAACGCCATTATTCCGCCGCTGGCGCTGGACGGCTCGTCGGTGACGGTGCGGAAATTCTCCACACGCAAGCTGACCACCGAGGATTTGATCGGGTTTGGCAGCATGACCCCTGAAATCGCCCTGTTTTTGGAAGAGGCGGTGCGGGCGCGGATGAACGTGCTGGTTTCCGGCGGCACCGGCTCCGGCAAGACGACTCTGCTCAACGTGCTGAGCCAGTTCATTCCGCAGGGGGAGCGGGTGGTCACCATTGAGGACTCGGCCGAGCTCAAGCTGACCCACCGCAACCTGGTGCGCCTGGAGGCGCGGCCGGCCAACATCGAGGGCAAGGGGCGGGTGGCCATCCGCGACCTGGTGATCAACGCTTTGCGCATGCGTCCCGACCGCATCATCGTCGGCGAGTGCCGCGGTCCGGAGGCGCTCGACATGCTGCAGGCGATGAACACCGGCCATGACGGTTCGCTGACCACGGTGCACGCCAACAACCCGCGCGATGCCCTGTCGCGC
>JBAZJM010000037.1:0-22874 GCA_041651315.1 Lentisphaeria bacterium
GAGCGCGCCGAATCCCGCCGCCAGCAGCAGGCACTGCCGCAGGCCGCGCCCCACCTGGAACGCGGCGACGGCGGGATTGGTGATCAAGCTGTAGATCATCAGGCCGCCGACGGTCTGGAAATTGACCGTCAGCAGCACCGCCGCCAGCAACAGGAACAGGCACCACACGAAGGTGGCGTGGATGCCGGCGGCCTGCGCTTCCGTCCGCGAAAACAGGATGGCGCCCATCTCCTTGCCGAATAAGAGGATGAATCCCCACAACAGCAGCGCCGCCCCCAGCATGAGGAAGCATTCGGGCCAGCGGCAGAACGCCAGGCTGCCCCATAGCAGCGCCTGGCTATCGGCGGCGGCCCGGCCGAGGCGGTCGGCCAGCCCCATGCCCAGGAACGCCAGCCCCATGGTGAGCGAGAAGAGGACGCCCAAAACCAGATTGCCGTCCATCTGCCACCGGCGCGGATCCGCCAGCCCCAGCAGCAGCGCCACCAGCATGGCCCCGGCCAGGGCAGGCAACAGCAGTTCCTGGCCGTGCCATCCGGCCAGGCTGCCCGCCACCGCCCCGGCCAGGGCGGCATGCGCCATGCAGATGCCCAGAAACGACAGCCGCATCCCGGCGATGTACACCCCCAGGGTGCCGCAGGAGGCGCCCGCCACCAGCCCGCCCAGCAGCACAGGCGCCCAATACGCCAGGTCAAGCGCGCTCATTGCCCCACCTCCGCCGGCACCACGGCCAGGCGCCCGCCGCGCGCCAGGCAGGCCAGCCCCGGCCCGTACAGCCGCGTGATCCGTTCCGGGGTGAGCAGGACCCCAGGCGCGCCGGCCGCCTCCAGCCGCCCCTGTTGCAGGATGACCAGCCGCCGGCAGGCCGCGGGCAGCACCTCCACCTCGTGGCAGACCAACAGCGTGGTCAACCCCAGTTCGCGGTGCAGTTCCTGGACGGTGCCGGCGAGCCGTTCACGCCAGCCCAGGTCGAGGTTGGCCGCCGGTTCGTCCAGCAGCAACAGCTCCGGCTCCTGCGCCAGTGCCTTCGCCAGCAGCATCTTGCGCTGTTCGCCACCGGAAAGCTCCCGGCAGGGCCGGCCGGCCAGCGCCGCCAGTCCCAGCCGTTCCAGCCAGGCGTCAACCACCCGCCAGTCCTCCCGCCGCAGCGGCCGGAACAGGCCGGCCAGGCCGGAGCGGCCGATGGCGACCACTTCGCGCACGGTCAGCGGCGCCTCCGTTTGTCCGGGCAGCGGCTGCGGCACATAACCGATGCGGCGGCGCAGCCGGGCCAGCCCCGCCCACCCCAAAGCGCCCAGCTCCTGACCGAACACCCGAACGCCGCCCGCGGCATGGCGCTGCATGCCCAGCAGGCAGCGCAGCAACGTGCTTTTGCCGGCGCCGTTGGGGCCGAGCACGCCGACCAGTTCCCCTGCGGCCACGGCGAACTCCGCAACTTCCAAAATCCGGGCACGCCCGGCCTGGACGCGCAGCCCGGCAACCTCGATGACCGGCGCGGTCATGGCGCCGCCGCCCGCAGGAGAGCGTCCACATTGCCCGCCAGCAACGCGTCATAGCCCGCCGGCGCGCCCGGGGCGGCGCCCGGAAAATTATCGAACACCACCGCCCGCAGGCCGAGATGGCCGGTCAAGGCGTCCGCCAACTGCCGCCCCTCGGGACGGTTGGCGATCACGAACCGGACGCGCTCGCGCCGCCCCAGTTGCACGACCCGGTTGACGGCGGCGGGCGAAGCGGCGTCCGTGCCGTCAAAGACGCCCACCACCCGCAGGCCAAGCCAGGCGCAGAACGCCCGCTGATGCGGACTGGCCAGCACCGGCGCATCCTTGAGCGGCGCCAAGCGTAGCCGGGCCGCCGCGGCTTCCTCCGCCAGTCGCGCTTCCAGCCGCTGCAGTTTTTCCTGGGCGACCGGGGCCGGCAACAGACCGGCGCCCGTCAAGGTGGCGGCGGTCTGGCGGCAGACCGCGAAGTAGCTCGCCGGCAGGCACAATCCCTCGGGGGCCGGCACCTCCACGATGCGCAGCCCTTGCGCGCGGGCATCGTCCAACCGGTTGTCCAGGGCCGCCTGGAAATCGAACCGCAGCAGCAGCCAGCAACGGGTCAACTCCCGCGCCTGGCCGGGGCGGAGATCGAAATGGCCGGGACAGCTTCCCGGCCCCGCCAGATTCAGCACGGGCGCGGCCGGCCCGAGAAATTCCCGCACCGCGCTCTCCAAGTACGGGTTCGACACCGCCACCGCGGGCACCGGCCCGGCCGGCGCCCCGGGGCCGCACCCCGCCAGGACCGCCGCGACCCCGATGGCCGCCAGGCCGGATACGGCCCGCCACCGCCATGTTTTTAGTTTTTGTTCAAGGACTTGCATGCACCTGTCCATCCCGGTCCTCGTAATGCACAATCACCCCCGTGTCGCCGCTGTTGCGCAGCCAGTATTGCTGCGGAATGGGCGCCCGGCCGGAATTGGCCAGCTTGGGCGAGTCCGGATCCGGCCCCCAACTCCACACCGCATAGCGCACCGGCGAGGCCGCTTGGGAGGTGTAATACTGGCCGGTCTCGGCCTCGGTCCCGGGAAAACCGTCCGGCACCCACAGCGTGCCGCCGTCGGCCTGGAAGGTGTACTCATTGAAAATCGCCGGCCCCGGCGCCCGGTATTTGTAGCCGCCAAGCTCCGGATGGAAAACATCCGGCACCCGGGCGATGACGGTGTCGTTCAGGCTGCCGCGGGGCAGATAACCGATCAATTCCAGCGGCAGCTCGTAAATGGCACGGGTGTTGCAGGAGGCCCGCGTCGGCGGCAGGCTCAGAAAATCGGTCCGGTACAAAATGAGCGCCACCGTGATGCCGCGCAGCTCACCGTGGGCGCGGGCGATCCTGGCCGCGGTCCGCCCCCGGGCCAGCACCGGCAGGAGCAACCCCGCCAGCAAGGCCGTGATGGCAATGACCACCATCAGCTCAATCAGGGTAAACCGCTTCATGCAAGAATGCGCTCACGCTTAATGGAGTCGTTTTTGGGGGGGTGTTAGGTCAGACGCGTCCGACAAGTCAGACGCCCCCCCCGACACCCACCCACTTTTGCCAACCGAAATCGTCATCCCCGGCGGCGCCGGGCAGACACGGTGGCCAGCAGCGCGGCCGCCAGCAGGGCCAGGGCCGCCGGTTCGGGCACCAAAAAGGCGTCCGCGTTGGTGACCAGCAGGCGGTAACCATCCATGCCGCTGCTGCCGGCTTCCTGGTTCAGAATGCCGGTGACGCTGAACCACTGCCCGTCCGCCACCAACGGCGTGCCGGTAAAACTGTCGTTCCGCCCCAGATTCAACGAGAACGTGCGCCCCTGCCCGTCCGTGACGGTGACGAAACTATTGGGCAGCCAGGTCGCCGAGCCGGTGACCTGGACATTGCCGAGGTCAACCAGCGTGGACTGGTAAAGCTCGCACCCGGTCGCCCGGGTGATGTCGAAGATGAAGCTGTCGTCGGCGTTTTTCAGGTCCGACAGCCCCAGCAGGGTCGCCGTGGGCAGGCCATAGTCGGCGTCCAGAACTTCGATCGTGAAGTGGTTGGCCGCCGCCTTGTCGTGGTTCTCATTGACGTTCTCCTTGCCGCCGTAATAGGTGCCGACCTGAGCCGTCACCCTCACCAAGGCACCGGCCCGTAACGTGCCGCTGGCGTCACCGGTGCCGTTGTAAAGGTTCAGTTCCGCCAGGCGCGCCAGCCACTCCTCATTGGTGTAGCTGTACGAAGGGTCGCCACGCCAGGTGTTGCCATAGTTTTGGGCGAGGTAGACCGCCGTGCCGCCCGTGTCGCCGGCCACGCCGTAACCCGGCACCGCCTGGATGACAAACTGCGCCTGGCCGCCCATGTTCCACTTGGTCTCGTTGTAGTTGGCGGCCGGATTCAGCCAGTCCTCCGAGTTGTTCAGCACCACTCCGACCAGGGTGATCGGGAAACCGCCGGCATAGGCGCTCACCGCCTGGGTGCCACTATACGTGAGGGACTGGTACTCGGCATGGCTGGTGTCATCCACCGCCTGCACGGCAGCCGGCGCCGCCAGCAACAGGCCGGCGGCAAATACCATGGAAAAGACACGGGAACGCATGGGAACGATCTCCTTGGGTGATGTGGCAGAACACGGCAGACCCCCAATGATCCACCGCATCCGAACGGAACGCCCACCCCCATTTCCGTGCCACCGTTGGGAACCCCCTTTTAAGGAAAGGCGGTTCCCAAACCCTCCGCCAAACCTTTTTGTTGCCTTTTGCGGATTCCGCAGGCCGCCCAAGGGGCCCCCATCGTGCCTTCTCGCGCGAAAGCGGCCTGCGGAATCCGCAAATGAAACAAAAGTTTTAGGAAGGGGTTTGGGGAGCACCCTTTTCCAAAAGGGTGGCCCCCACCGGCAACTGGGTTGGGCGTTCGCCGGGGCGGCGGCGGTTGACGGCCGGCCGCCCCAGTATTACGTTCTAAAAAAAAGTAATATCACGCCATTATTACTGTTTTCAAGAAAGTTATTATCATGCCCGCCGCCACCGATCCGCGCCTTGGTTTTTTCGACCGCCTCGCCGGCACCTGGGACCAGGAGGAGCCCTCCGCCGCCGCCATGACCGCCGGCCTGGCCGCCCACGCTGCCCGGCTCGCCCTGCGCCCCGGCAACGCCCTCCTCGAAGTCGGCTGCGGCACCGGCAAGACCACCGGCTGGCTGGCGCAACAGGTCGCCCCCGGCGGCCGCGTCCTGGCCGTCGACTTCGCCCCCGCCATGATTGCCCGGGCCAGGGAAAAGGCGCTGCCGGCCGAGTTCCGCTGCCTGGACATCTGCGCGGAAACGCCGGAATCCGCCGCCTTCGACCTGGCGCTGTGCTTTCACAGCTTCCCGCACTTTCGGGACCAACCGGCGGCGCTGCGGCACCTGGCCGCCGCCCTGCGCCCCGGCGGCCGGCTGGTGGTCATGCACCTGAGCGGCAGCGCCCGCATCAACGCCTTCCACGCCAACCTCTCCGGCGCCGTCCGCCACGACCTGCTGCCCCAGGGCGAAGCCGCCTGGCTGCCCCTGCTGGCCGCCGCCGGCCTGCGGCTGGAACAGCTGACGGACCAGGATCCCCTGTTCTTCCTCAGCGCTCAAACGGCGTGAGACCGGCCGGGAGGGGGAGACGGGGGCGGTCCTTGCAGCGGCGGCATTCCCCCAGTCCTGTACAGCCCTACCCGCGGGCGGGTTACAGGTTCCGTTTCTGCAGGCGCCAGGCGGCCAGGACGAGGGCGGCGGCGCTGTAGCAGGCGGCATAGAGCAGGATGGCGCCAAAGGTGGCGGCATCCAGGAGCGGCCATTCATGGACCACGTGCAGGCGCAGGTCGAAGAACTCCAGGTGCGGCAGCACCAGGTGGGCGGCCAGCGCGAGGCCGGCCACCACGGCACTGGCGCCGCCCGCGATGTCGGCCAGCCGCTGGCCGAACAGCAGCATGCCGACGGTTACCAGGCCGGCCACGGTGATGTTGGCCGACGGCGTCAGCAGCACCGATCCGAGGATGACCAGGGCGCACACCAGAACCAGCGCCGCCAGGTGCAGGGTCACCGCCTGCAGGAACAGCAGTCCCGGCCAGGCGCCCTCCCGGAGTCCGTCCATCAGCGCATAGCAGAGATAGAACAGCAGGGCGCTGGCCATGGCGGCCAGCGCCGCCCCGAGGAATTTTCCGGCCAAAAATTCGCCGCGCCGCAACGGTTTGGCCAGCAGCGGATAGATGGTGCGCGCCTCCAGCTCGGCCGGCAGCTGGCGTGCCGCCGTGGTGATGGCGATGACCAGCGAAAACAGCCAGACCAGCAGCAGCGCCACTTCCCGCAGGTACCGCACCACTCCCTTGACGCCAAACAAGTTGAAGGCGGCCAGCGGCACCAGGATCACCGCCGCCAGCAGGAAGGCGACGATCACATCGCGGCGCCGGAACAGTTCCGTCACCGACAATCCCGCCACCGCAAAAACGCGTTGCAGCATGTTGTTCATGGGGCCTGGTTGATCAGCTTGAGGAAGACGCGCTCCAGGTTGCCCTGGCCGTCGCCGGCAATTTCGCGGGTCGGTCCGCACCACAACAGGCGGCCGTCCTTGAGGATGCCGACCCGGTCGCAGACCATTTCAGCCTCGGACAGCTCATGGGAGGAGAAGAACACCGTCTTGCCGGCCTGGCGCTGGGCGAGGATGATGTCGCGGCACTGGGCGCGGGCCAGCGGGTCGAGGCCGGTCATCGGTTCGTCAAGGACCAGCAGGTCCGGGTCGTGCAGCAGGGCCTGGGCAATGCCGGCCCGCTGCTGCATGCCCTTGGAAAAGGTCTTCATCGGCCGGTCGGCGGCGGCTTCCAGGCCGGTCAGGGCCAGCAGTTCGGCGCTGCGCCGGGCAATCTGGGCGGCCGGTAGATTGCAGACACGCCCGTAAAAGCGCAGCAACTCGCGCGGGGTCAGAAACCCGTAATACTGGGCAACCTCGGGCAGGTAGCCGAGGCGCCGCCGGGCCGCCGGCCGCTGCGGGTCCTCGCCAAACACCCGCACCGTGCCGGCGCTGGGCGGGAAAAAGCCGAGCAGCATCTTGATGGTGGTGGTCTTGCCGGCACCGTTGGGGCCGAGAAAACCGAAAATCTCGCCGGGCCGGACCGTCAGCGACAGGCCGCGCAGCGCGGCCACCCCGCCGGGATAGTCCTTGGCCAGGTTTTCCAGGACAACAGGTTCCATAAGTCCGATACCATACCCGGCAGGCGGGGAAAGCCAAAACGGTCAGCCGTTCCGGCCGGGACCGGCCGGCGGCGGCTCGTTCGGCCGGCGCGCCGCGGGGGCCGGCCGGGGCGGCGGGGGGCGCACCTTGACGTCGGCGACCGGATAGTCGCGGAAACCGCCCTGCCCCGCGCCCGGCTGCAACAGGATGCGGACCCGGCGGGCGAGCGGCATCACGTCGCACACCTTGCCCGGACCATCGGGGGTGTCGCAGATCGCGCCCATGCGCGGCATTTCCTGGAGCATCTGGCGGTAGCCGTCGGACTCGTAGCGCAGGCAGCACTTGAGCCGGCCGCACACCCCCGAGATGTTGACCGGGTTGAGCGACAGCCCCTGCTCCTTGGCGGTGCGGACGTTGATGCTCCGGAACTGGCTGAGAAAGGTGGCACAGCAATAGGCGCGCCCGCAGGGGCCGATGCCGCCGTGAATGGAGGTTTCGTCGCGGACGCCGATCTGGCGGAGCTCGACGCGGGCGTGCAGCAGACGCGACAGGTCGCGCAGCAGTTCGCGGAAATCAACCCGCGTCTCGGCAGTGAACTGAATGACCAGCAGGCTCCCGTCCAGCACCATGTGCAGGTGCACCACCTTCATCGGCAACCGGTGCTCGTGGATCTTCAGCATCGCCGTGCGCAACAGCGAGCGGGAACGGGTTTCGTTCTCATGAAACCGGCTCTGGTCCGCGGCCGTGGCCGGCCGAAGCACCGTGGGCGTGGACAGCCCCTGGATGCGCCGCCCCTTGTCGGCGGCGGCCTCGCCCGCCTCTTCGACGTCGCTCTCCGCCACGTCCGCCCCTTCGGCCGCGCCCCGCAGGCGCAACACGCGCCCGAACTCCTCGTACCGCTCACACTTCAGCACCACGTCGGTGCCGGGCTTGAGCTGGAGCGCCTCGTCGGCCAGGCAGGGATAATGAATCCCGGGGGCAACATTGATTTCGTAAAGCTGCTTCATGATGGTGATGGCGACGCCTTCGCGGCCCGCACATCGGGCGGCGCCTTTATGAGGGGATACTATAACCCGGCGGCAAAGGTTTGGAACAGATTGGCACCCCGGCAATTGGAAAGCGCGACAAAGTGGTGTAAAATGAACCAGGTTTTCCGGCAGCGCGCCCGGGAGGGGCCTGGGGGTCCGTTTCCGCCGCTGCACCATGAGCCGTAGGCCAGCGCTTGGAGCCAGGGCCGGATGTTCATCCAAAAACTGCTTTCACTCTTCTCAAACGACATCGGCATCGACTTGGGGACGGCCAACTCCCTGGTGTTCGTGCGCGACCGCGGGATCATGCTTCGCGAGCCGTCCGTGGTGGCGGTGATGGCCGACACCAACAAGGTGCTCGCCGTCGGCATGGAGGCCAAGCGCATGCTCGGCCGCACCCCCGGCAACATCCGCGCCGTGCGCCCGATGAAGGACGGCGTGATCGCCGACTTCGAGGTCACCGAGGAGATGCTCCGCCATTTCATCCAAAAGTGCCGCAGCCGCAGCAAGTTCGTCCGCCCCCGCGTGCTGGTCGCCGTGCCCTCCGGCATCACCGAGGTGGAGACCCGGGCGGTCAAGGAAAGCGCGCTGCGGGCCGGCGCCCGCGAAGTGCACCTCATCGAAGAACCGATGGCCGCCGCGATCGGCGTCGGCATTCCGGTCCAGGATCCGACCGGCAACATGATCGTCGACATCGGCGGCGGCACCACCGAAGTGGCCATCATCTCCCTGGCCGGCATCGTCGAGTCCCGCTCGATCAAGAACGGCGGCGACGCCATGGACATGGCCATCGTCCAATATATGAAACGCGCCTACAGCCTGCTGATCGGCGAGCGCACCGCCGAGCAGGTCAAGATGGATCTGGGCAGCGCCTACAAGCTGGAAAAGGAACTCAGCCAGGAAATCAAGGGCCGCGACTTGATGGGCGGCCTGCCCAAGACGGTCACCATCAGTTCCGAGGAGATCCGCGAGGCGTTGATGGAGCCGGTCACCCGCATCGTCGAGGTGGTCCGCGTCACCCTCGAACGCTGCCCGCCCGAACTGGCCTCCGACTTGATCGACCACGGCATCGTGCTGGCCGGCGGCGGCTCGCTGTTGCGCGGCCTCGACCGGCTGTTGTCCGAGGAAACCGGCCTGCCCGTGACGGTCGCCGACGACCCGCTGACCGCGGTGGCCAACGGCACCGGCACCGTGCTCCAGGAAATGGACACCCTGTCCCGCGCCGTCCGTTCGTCCTCCAAACGCCAGCGCGGCTGGTGGTAAGGCTTGGCTCGGCCGTCCTCCCGACAGGTGAACACCCCGGCCTTATCAGCATCGGAAAGTCACGATGAACCCTTCCGGTAAAAGCCTCGGCACCCTAGGTGAGCTGTTCCCTGACAACGCGGTCAGTTGCCGCGTCCAGGGGTGCAGCGCCCTGATCACCGTCCCCCGCGGCGGCACGCCCCCCGCCGACCAGCTCTGCGACAGCTGCCGCGGCAAGCTGGCCGCGCTGGCGGACCGCCAGATGCCCTGTTCCGGCGCCGGCTGCCACCACACGTGGACCTGGCCCCGCCAGCAGCAGCTCGAAGCCCAGCTCCGGGGCGAGCCGGTGCCGCGGCGCCTGTGCGACACCTGCCGCTCCAAACGCAACGCCCTGCAGGACAAGCCAATGCCGTGCCGCATCAAGGGCTGCAAGGGCAGCTGGGTGCTGAGCAAGGACGAACAGTGGCGGCAGGGCGACGCCGCGTCCCAGGAACGGTTCTGCCCGGCCTGCCTCCAGAAATACCAAACCCTGCACGACCAGGCGGTCTCCTGCCGTATCAAGGGCTGCGCGCACACCTGGAACTGGAACCGCTACCAGCAGCTGGAACACCTGGCCGCCGGCAAGCCCCTTGAGACGCCGCCCAAGCGGATGTGCCGCGGCTGCGCCGCCAAGGTGGCCGCCCTCCGCGATGCCGAGATCCCCTGCAAGGTCAAGGGCTGCAAGCGCACCGTCCCCTTCCCCGCCTTCGCCCAGCTGGAGCACCTGCTGAATCACGGCCCGGAACTCCCCGCCCAGGGGCGCATGTGCGCCGAATGCTTCCGTTTCCTCTCCGCCGCCGCCGACCGGCCGATTCCCTGCCGCCACCGCGGTTGCTCCCACAGCTGGACCTACACCCGCGCCGCCCAGCTCCAGGACTGGATCGCCGGCCGCCCCCAGCCCCAGGGCCGCCTCTGCGAAAGCTGCGCCCACCAGATCAAGGAGGGCAGGGAACGCGCCATGCCCTGCATGGTTCCCAGCTGCACCAACAGCTGGACCTACAGCGCCGCCGACCAGGTGCGCGACCGCTGCGCCGGCAAGCACGAACCGCCCAAGCGGCGATGCCATGCCTGCGAGGAATTCCAGGCCGCCCACCCCGCCTGCGAGGTGCCCTGCACCGCCTGCGGCGCCCCCATTTCCTGGTCGGCCTATGAACAACTGCTGACCGAAAAAGGCGCCTTCACCAAGCCCGCCATCTGCGCCGCCTGCAACGAAAAAACCCTGGCCGCCAGCCGCCAGGAACCGCCGGTGCGCCGCGACGAGGGGCACAAGAACGTCATCCGCCTCCCCAACACCGGCCGGTGGAACCAGGATCCGGCCATCGCCCAATGGCCGCCGCACCTCACCCATGACGTCATCGCCGCCGCCCAGGCCGCCGACCTGCGCATCGTCGCCCTGGGGGACGACCTCACCTGGTCCGCCCCGAACGCCGCCGAAGCGTGGCCCGCCCAGCTCCAGCAGCGCCTCAATGAGGACGGCACCCGCCACGCCTGTGTCATCAACGCCGGCATTCCCGGCACCACCAGCGCGCAGGGCACCCTGCGCGTCCCGCGTGACGTCACCGCCTTCGCCCCCCACCTGGTCATCGTCTCCTTCGTGTTCGGCGACGCCTGGGTCCCCCCCGCCGAGCATCCGGGGCACCACCCGCCGCGCAGCCGCCTTCTCCCGGACGCCGCCGCCCAGGCGCTGGCCGGCCTGCTCGCCAAGCTCAAGGAAATCGGCTGCCCCGTCCTCTTCTGGACTCCCAACCCGATCCTGCCCGAGGACGAAGCCCAGCGCCTCGGCCCGGAGCACAACCCGTGGGCCGCCGCCATGGCCGCCAGCTTCGACCAGGCGCTGGCCCAGGCCCGGCACCTGTGCGCCCAGCTGCAGATTCCCGTGGCCGACATTCATGCCCGTTTCGAGATCAACGGCAAGAAGAGCACCCGCCACTGGATGCAGGATTGGCAGCACCACAACGCCGCCGGCGCCCGCAACATCGCCATCTGGCTCGCCGAAGCCGCCGCCCCCCTGCTGCCCCCCGCCGCCCCCGCGCCTTGACCCCGCCCCCACTTTCCCCGTTCCCTAATATTTCCGTTTTCTGCTTTCCCCATTTCTGCTTTCAAGAGCCGCCATGCACGACTGGCAGAAAAAAATCGAAACGCTCGACCAGCACCTGCTGGAGCTGCTCAACGAGCGCTGCCGGCTGGCGGCCGGCGCCGCCGGCAACGCCGCCGATCCGCAACTGGCCCTGTGGGAAAGCCATGAGCTGGAACGGCTGCTGGCCGCCAACCCGGGACCGCTCTCCAACGACCGCGCGCGGGCCGTGTTCCGCGAGGCCCAGGCGGGCGCGCTGGACCTCAGCCAAGCCCCCGCCGTGGCCTATCTCGGCCCGTCCGGCACCAACAGCCACCAGGCCGCCCTGACCCGCTTCGGCAACACCGTGCATTACCTGTCCCGCTCCACCATCCCCGATGTCTTCGATGCCGTCGCCCGCGAACAGGCCGCCTTTGGCGTCGTTCCGGTCGAGAACTCCACCGAGGGCGCCGTCACCTACACCCTCGACATGCTCGCCGACTCCCCGGCCAAAATCTGCGCCGAAATCAACCTGCGCATCCACCACCTGTTGCTCGGCCGCGGGCCGCGGGAGCGGCTGCGCGTGCTGTACAGCCATCCGCAAGTGTTCGGCCAGTGCCGCCACTGGCTGCGCCGCCACCTCCCCGCGGTGCCGCTGGTCGAGACCTCCAGCACCACCGAAGCCGCCTCCCGCGCCGCCGCCGAGGAGGACGCCGGCGCCATCGCCGGCCCGCTCGCCGCCGAGCAGTACCACCTGCCGGTGCTCGAGGCCAACCTGGAGGACAGCGCCGGCAACACCACCCGCTTCCTGGTCATCGGCGCCCGCGACACCACCCCCTCCGGCAACGACAAGACCTCCCTGCTGTTCGCCGTCAAGGACCGGGTCGGCGCCCTGCTCGACAGCCTCGAACCGTTCCGCCGGCACGGCATCAGCCTCACCTTCATCGAAAGCCGCCCGTCCCGCCGCCGCTCCTGGGAGTACCACTTCTTTGTGGATTTCGCCGGTCACGCCGCCGACCCCAAAGTCCAGGCCATGCTGCACGACCTCGGCGAGCAGTGCCAGTCCGTGAAACTCCTGGGAAGTTACCCGCGCGCCGCCGCCCCGGCCTGACCCCCGGGGAGCGCGGCCGGCAACCGTGAATCCTTTGACAGGCTTGGGTTCCGGCGATGCCGGGTTCGGGTGAAATTTGGATTGCCTTCAGCCTAGAGAACTTTCAGCCCAACAAAGAATGAAGGAGGCCGCTCATGATCCGCCATCCCGTTCTGCCGCCGCTCGCCGCCGCCGTTCTCTGCCTCGCCCTCGCCGGCCCCCTCCGGGCGGCGGACTCCGCCGCCGCGCCCGCCGCCCGGCCGCTGCCCCCCCCCAGCCTCAAGGCGGGGCTGCCGCTGATGCAGGCGCTCAAGCTCCGCCAGACCCAGCGCCAGTTCAGCCCCAAGCCGCTGCCGCCGCAACTCCTCGGCAACCTGCTGTGGGCCGCCAACGGCGTCAACCGCCCCCAGTCCGGCAAACGCACCGCGCCAACCGCCTGCGACTGGCGCGAAATCGACGTCTACGTGGCCACGGCCGACGGCCTCTTCCTCTATGACCCGCCCCAACACGCCCTGCTCCCCGTCCTTCCCGGCGACCTGCGCGCCCAATGCACCGTCCAGCGCTTCATCAAGCCCCCGCCGGTGGTCCTCATTTTTGTCGCCGACACCGACCGCATGGGCGAGTCGCCCGAAGCCGACCGCATCTTCTATTCGGCCACCGACACCGGCTTTGCCAGCCAGAACGTCTACCTCTTTGCGGCCTCGGAAAAACTGGCCACCGTGGTCTGCGGCATGGTCAACCGCAATGCGCTCGCCCCCGCCATGAAACTGCGCCCGGCCCAGAAGATCATACTGACCCAGCCCATCGGGTACCCCCCCGCCGCCGGCGACCGCTGAACATGAAACGACTGACCGCGGTCAACCCCGGGGAACTGGATGCGGCGGCCGCAGCCGCCTGTGCCGTGTGGCGCGCCGGCGGCGTGGTGGCGGTGCCGACGGAAACCGTCTACGGCCTGGCCGCCCGCTGGCACGATCCGGCCGCCCGGGAACGGATTTATACCCTGAAACGCCGGCCCCAGGACAAACGGCTGCAAATGCTTGCCCTTGACCTGGCCATGGCCGAACGCGCCGGCGTCTGCGCCGACCCGCGGCTCCGCGCCATCGCCGCCGCCTTTTGGCCCGGCCCCCTGACCCTGGTCTGCCCCGCCGCGCAGGCCGACGCCGGCGAGGACGCCACCATCGGCCTGCGCCTGCCCGACCACCCCTTCATCCGCCGCGCCCTGGAACAGCTGGGCGAACCGCTCGCCGCCACCAGCGCCAACCTCTCCGGCGCCCCGCCCGGCACCGCCGCCGCCGCCGCCGTGGCCGGCCTTGACGGCCAGCCCGACCTGCTGGTCGACGGCGGCCCCGCGCGCCTCGGCCAGCCCTCCACCGTCGCCGCCCTCACCCGCGACGGCACCCTCCGGATCCTCCGGGAAGGCGCCGTCACCGAAGCCCAACTCCGCGCCGTCCTGGAGCCTTATGCCAGCCTCCCCCCAGCCGCCGCTTCGTGAACAACTGCCGGAAGATTGGCGGCGCCGCCTGCCCGCCCCGGTCCTCAACGACACCCTGCCGGCCTTGGAGGCGTTCCTGGCGGCCGAAGCCGCCGCCGGCCAGACCGTGTTCCCGCCGCGGCCGCGGATCTTTGCCGCGCTCCGGCTCACCCCCTGGCAGGAGGTGCGCGCCGTCATCCTCGGCCAGGACCCCTACCACGACGACGGCCAGGCCTGCGGCCTCGCCTTCTCGGTGCCCGACGGCACGCGCCCGCCGCCCTCGCTGCGCAACATCTTCAAGGAACTGGCCGACGACCTCGGCATGCCGCCGCCCGCCTCCGGAAACCTGGAACCGTGGGCGCGACAGGGCGTGCTGCTGCTGAACACCGTGCTCACGGTACGGGCCCACGCCGCCAACTCCCACCAGGAACAGGGCTGGGAAACGGTCACCGACGCCCTCCTCGACGCCGCCGCCGCCCGCCCCGAGCCGGTGGTCTTCCTGCTGTGGGGCGCCCCGGCCCAGCGCAAGGCGGAACGGATCCGCGCCCCCCAGCACCTCGTGCTGGCCGCGCCGCACCCTTCGCCGCTGTCCGCCTACCGCGGCTTTCTCGGCAGCCGCCCGTTCTCCGCCGCCAACCGGCACCTGGCCGCCGCCGGCCGCCCGGTCATCGACTGGCGCCTCCCCGCCGCGCCGGCGCCGGTCCAGCCGGAGCTGTTCAGCTGACCGGGACCGCTTCCAGGTCGTAGGGCCCGGCGGCGGTGATGCGGACCCGGCAGAACCCATGCCGGATCAGCACCTTGCGGCCGTGCACGTGAACGGTGTTGTCGACGTCGGGCGCGTCGCCGGCGGAACGGCCGGCCAGCCAGCCGTGTTTGGCATCCGGCCGCTCCAGAAGCACCTCGAGCTCCTGCCCCACCAGCGCCTGGTTTTTTTCCCGGGCAATGGCCTGCTGTGCCTCCAGCAGGGCGTCGCGCCGCGCCTGGGCGACCGCCGCCGGCACCACCCCGTCGGTGATGGCGGCGGCCGGGGTGCCGGCCTCGGGCGAGTAGGCGAACGCGCCGAGGCGGTCAAAACGGGTTTCCTTCACGAAGGCCAGCAGCCGGGCGAAGTCCGCCTCCGTCTCGCCGGGATAGCCGACCAGGAAGGTGGTGCGGAACGTGGCCTTGGGCAGGCGCTCCCGGAGGCGCGCCAGCAGGGCACGGGTGGCGTCCTCACCGATGCCGCGCCCCATGTCCCGGAGCACATGGTCGCTGATGTGCTGGAGCGGCATGTCAAGGTACGGCACCAGGTGGCGGGCGCCGGCAAACACTTCCAGCAGCTCATCGGTAAAATGTTTGGGATGCGTGTAGAGCACGCGCAGCCAGAACTGCCCAGGCAGGGCGTCCAGCTCCCGCAACAGGCCGGCCAGGGTGGCGCCGTCCGTGCGGTCGGCACCGTAACGGGTGGTGTCCTGGGCGATCAGGTTGATCTCATGCACCCCCTGCGCCAGCAGGTTGCGGACTTCGCACACCACGGACGCGACGGCGCGGCTGCGCTGGCGGCCGCGGATGGCCGGAATCGCGCAGAAGCGGCAGTGATGGTCGCACCCCTCGGCAATCTTGACATAGGCAAAAGCCGCCGGGGTCAGGAGCAGGCGCGGCGTGGTCTCGTCATAGAGATAGTGCGGCAACGCCATGGCGACGGCCGGCACCGGCGCGGGCGGAACCACGCGCAGCAACTCGGCAATCCGGGGCACGTCATCAACGCCGAGAAACAGGTCGATCTCGGGGAAGCGCTCATGCAGGGGCCCGCGCTCCCGCTGCGGCAGGCAGCCCGCCACCGCCAGGCGCCGGCCCGGACGGGCCTTCTTCCAGGCCACCCCGCTGGCGACTTCCGCCAGCGCCTCGTTCCGGGCATCGGCAATGAAGGCGCAGGTGTTGATCACCAGCACATCGGCGTCGCCGGCCTCACCCGTCAGCAGGAAACCCGCCGTGGCCAGGGTGCCGGCCATGACCTCGCTGTCCACCAGGTTCTTGGCGCAGCCCAGGCTGACCATGGCCACCGCCACCGGACGCTTTGATTTGGAGATCATGTCAGGACACCCCGGTGCTGCCGAAACCGCCGGCGCCGCGGCGGGACTCGGCCAGGGCGTCCACCGGCTCCAGTTCCACCTCCGGCAGCTGCTGGATGACCATCTGGGCGATGCGGTCGCCGCGCTTGATCGCAAACGGTTCCCGGCCGGCGTTGAACAGGATGATGCCGACTTCGCCGCGATAGCCGGCGTCAATGGTGCCGGGAGTGTTGAGCAGGGTGATGGCGTGCTTGAGCGCCAGGCCGCTGCGCGGGCGGATCTGGGCCTCAAAACCGACCGGCAGTTCCAAAAACAGGCCGGTGGGCACCAGGCACGGCTGGCCCGGCGGCGCGCTCATCTCAACCCGGGCGCGCAGGTCGTAGGCGGCATCGTCGTGGTGCGCCTTGCGCGGCGCCAGATCCTCGGTGCCCGGATGCATGCGGAAGCGGACAACAGTGGCCATGTAAAAGAAACCAAGGGGGGGGGAGGTTGTGTTCGGGACGGGGAAAAACGGTGGGGCAAAAAACATGGCAAATATACCGTCTAAAACCGGCGGCGGGAGCTGTTTGCAGGTGACGGAATGGAACTCGCCCCCAAGGTGAGACAGGCAATCTTGCCTGTCCTGGCCTTCTGCAGGGTTGCGGCACGACGGACGCCCCCCGGTCCGCTTGAGGCCGGGTGGCTCCCTTCAAGAATTCACCAAAAGCACAAAACAATGCGACCCCGATCCCGAGGACATTCCTCATCCCCGTCTGCCACGGCAGCCCCCCACCACGGGCGACACGCCCATAGCCATCAGGTTAAGGTTTTTCAAGCGTGCGTTGACCGGTGTTTTGGCAGGGCCAAAGGCCCGATTTTATAATAGCCTGGGGCAACGCCCCAGGTTTGCGAGAATGAAGAAATCAAGGGCTGAAGGCCCGCTCCATGAAACGCCCCTTCAGGGCTGAAACGTTATCTTTTTCTTTTCCTGGGGCGTTGCCCCAGGCTGGTATGAATGCGCGCCGTTGGCGCTCGAAAACGGCTTAACCTGATGGCTATGGGCGACACGCCCGTGCCTACAGGAAACCAAGTCCGTCCTGTAGGCGCGGGGTTGCACCCCGCGGAGAGGCGCGACCGGTCAGGGAGTTGCCAAGCGAATCACCAAGGAATCCCGCCGGAAGTGACATGCGCCCCTGAGGCGCCAGCGGCGCATGCAGAAACAGCCAGCGCGCCAGCAGCAATTTCCCGACCAGCCAGATCAACGGGTAGAGCGGCAGTAGCCATTTCTTTTCACTGCCGTCCCACAGGTGCTTAAAAACCGCGATTCCCCCTGAAATTCTAAGCTTAAGGCGGTTGGTTTTAATCCTGCCCCATTTTGCATTTCCGTGCCCGTTCCCGAACACCCACGTAAAGCAAAAGGATGCCCATGGACTGCTTCGACCACGAAAGAAGGGATGGTAGTTCGGGCACGGGCAAAGGCACGGGCACGGAATGAATTATGACATCCCATGGGACGGCTATGATTTCTTTTTGCATTTGCCACACCCCGCGCAATATTCCGTCCGCCTAATGCGAACAGGACTGTCACGACTCGCATCACGCCGCAACCCAGGCATCACCCCCACCCGGAAAGCCCCCGTCTCATGCATTCCATCGCCATCGCCCTGGTCGCCGCCGGCTGCATCTTCGGCGGCACGTTGTTCGGCATCTGGCTGCAGCGCTGGCTGCCGCAACATCATTTGAGCAAGGATTCCCACGAGATCGTGAAACTGGGCGCCGGCATGATCGCGACGTTGACCGCCCTGGTGCTCGGCCTGCTGGTCAGCTCGGCCAAAAACACCTTTGACACCGTCAACGAGGGAATCAAGCAGGTGAGCGCCAAGGTCATCTTCCTGGACCGGACGCTGGCCCAGTACGGCCCGGGGGCTCTCCCCGTCCGGAAACAAATCCGGGACTCCATCGCCGGCAGCATCGAAACCCTTTGGCCGCAACACCCGCTCACCCTGGAGGAACAGACGAAGGCCCGCCACGTAAGCCGGGTGGAGGCGATCCAAGCCCGCCTGCGCGAACTGACGCCGCAAACCGAGACGCAGCGCCAGCTGCTGACTCAGGCGCACCAAATCGCCAGCGAGATATCCCACGCCCGCTGGCTGCTGATGGAGGAGGCGCAAAACCCGCTGCCGCTGCCGTTGCTCATCATCCTGGTCTGCTGGCTCGCGGTCCTCTTTGTCAGCTTCGGCCTCTTCGCCCCGCGCAACGGCACGGTGGTCACCGTGCTGTTCGTATGCGCCTGCTCGGTGTCCGCCGCGATCCTGCTCATTCTGGAAATGAACCAGCCGCTGAACGGCGTCTTCAAGGTTTCCAGCGCCCCCATGTGCAGCGCCCTGGAACAGCTCGGCCGCTAAGACCGATTCAGCGCTGCCAGAGCCGCGGCTATCGCACGCCGGCCAGAAGCAGAACCACCACCAGCAGAACGGGCTCGCCGATGAGGATGCCCATCAGCCAGCGCGCTCCGGCCGGCCGGCCGAGGTTGAGTGTCCAGCCCATGCATGGCACCGATTTCGGCACCCAGGTCCGGCTGTCTTTTTTGCTGAAGTAGAAACCGCCCGACCAATTGTCCCGGTTCCGCCACTCCGCCAGATTGGTTTCTTTTTGGTTCATGGTTCTTCCGCTGGCTCCTCCACGGGAGTGATGGCGGCCCCAGGCGACGGCTTGCCCTTCCGCCGCGCCGCCACCGCTTGGCGCAGGACGAACTCGATCTGGCCGTTGACGCTGCGCAGCTCGGCGTCCGCCCACGCCTGCACCTCGGCCCACAGGCGCGGGTCCAGCCGCAGCAGAAAACTTTTTTTGGCCTCAGCCATCCGCCGCCTCATGTTTGCCGACGCCGGGGCCACCAAAAGGTGCACCGGGCCGCCGTTGCCTTACTGTACGCCGCCGTTCCCTGGCTTGCCGGGGCCATCCGCGCGCTCGATGGCGTGCGTCCTGATCCAATGGCATTTCCGACACCAGCCGATGGTGTATGTAGTACCCGCAGCGTGCTTGCGGATGCCGTATTTGCCCCAAGGCTCCGTAAAGTCGCACTTCCGACACCGGATGGTCCAGCCGGGCGCCCGTTCTTCTGCGTTCATGTTCGCCTCCTCATGAACCGGCCGGTCAGTGGTAAAGGGTGCCCGCGTTGATCACCGGCTGGGCCTGGCTTTCGCCGCAGAGCACGACCAGCAGGTTGGCGACCATGGCCGCCTTGCGCTCGTCGTCCAACTGCACCACCTGCTTGGCGGCCAGGTCGCGCAACGCCATGTCGACAATGGACACGGCGCCCTCGACAATCGTGCGCCGGGCCGCGATCACCGCCTCCGCCTGCTGCCGGCGCAACATCGCCTGGGCAATCTCCGGCGCGTAGGCCAGGTGGGTCAGCCGCGCCTCCACAATCTCCACCCCCGCCTGCGCCAGGCGGTTGCGCAATTCCTTCTGCAACGCCGCACACACGTCGTCCACATTGCCGCGCAAGGTGATTTCGGCCTCGCCGGCGGCACCGCCGTGGTCGTAGGCGTAGGAGGTGGCCACATGGCGGATGGCCGACTCGCTCTGCACCGCCACAAACCCCTCGTAGGCGTCCACGTCAAACATGGCACGGGCGGTGTCCACCACCCGCCAGACCACCACCGCGGCGATCTCGACCGGGTTGCCGCGCTTGTCGTTGACCTTGAGCTTCTGCGTCTCGAAGTTCCTGGCCCGCAGGGAAATGGGCAGCGCCCGGTTGAACGGGTTGGTCCACCGGAACCCGCTGGTCTTGACCGTTCCGCGATAGGCGCCGAACAGGATCAGCACCCGCGCCTCGTTGGGCTCGATGGTGAAATACCCGCCCAGCATCACCAGGTTGGCGATCACCGCCAGGATGAACGGAATCAGCACCAGCGGCTGCTTAATCATCGCGAACACACCGAAGAGCGCCAGGGTGAAGAGGATAAAGAGGCTCTGCTGCCCCAACACGCCCCAGCCGCTGACCGACCAGCCGGTACTTTCCTGGGTGGGTTGCCGGGGCGGCACGTTGAGGCCGGCGGTTTCGGGGGGGGCGTCCACGGGGCTGGGGTGGTTGTCGTGTTCCGTCATGGTGTTCCTCTCCTGTGCTGCCGGCACCCGACTGACGGGGACAGATCAGCTATCGATATGATATCATAAGAATATCAAGAAGCAAATCGACCGCGGCCAATGGGTGCATGACAGTTATGTTGGTTAGGAACCCCCTTTTGAGGAAAGGTGGTTCCCAAGCCCTCCGTCAAACCTTTTTGTGCCTTAAACGCGGCGGGCGATTTTACCACAAGCCCACGCGCACAAACGCGAGGATTTGCCAGAACTGCTTGTGGTAAAATCGCCAGCCGGCTTGTAGGAACAAAAGTTTTGGGAAGGGGTTTGGGGAGCACCCTTTTTCAAAAGGGTGGCCCCAATATCATCCGACAAAACGGTCATACACCCGCGACGGGAAACCGCGCCGGGCAAGGCGCCCTTACTTGGCGGCCAGGCGCCCGGCCAGTTCGGCCACCCGGCGACCCAGGTCGCGGCACTGGCTGGCGGCGCGCTCGTCCGGTTTGCCGATGGCCACCGGCCCGTAATGGTCGCCGCTGGCGTTGCCCTGGATCACCAGGCCGTGGATCAGCAGGGCGTGCAGCAGGTCCAGCACCGTGGTCTCGTTGCCGCCGCCGATGTTGTGCGACGAGGCAAACGCCCCGCCCACCTTGCCCACCAATTTCCCGTGCACCTTGACGCTGGCGTCCAAAAAGCTGCGCATGGCGCCGGCACTGTGGCCGTAATAGGTCGGCGACCCGAGAATGATCCCGTCCGCCGCCAGCAGGTCGTCGTTCTTGGCCTCCGCCACCGGCTTCACCGTCACCTGGCCGCCCGCCGCCCGGGCGCCTTCCGCCACCAGCTCCGCCATTGCCTGTGTGTTGCCGGTCCGGGAATGATAGACAATCAAGATCTTGGCCACGGTATGCATTCCTCCATGAGGTGGGTTTCGGGGAATACTCTACAAGTCCCCGCCCCGTTCCGCCACTCCCCGCGCAAATCAGATGATGTTGGGAACCCCCTTTTTAAGGGAAGGCGGTTCCCAAACCCTCCGTCAAACCTTTTTGTGCCTTAACACGGAGGGGCGCTTCCGCCACAAGCCCGCGCAGACGACAATGCAACGATTTGCCAGTATGGCTGGTGGCGAAAGCGCCCCTCCGGTATTAGGGAACAAAAGTTTTAGGAGGGGGGGGTGCAGAGCGAACATGTGAGCGACCCGACGGAGCCGGGACTGCTGAGCGCGAAGCGCGGGGGGAGCACCCTTTTTCAAAAGGGTGGCCCCAACCAACATAATGGCCGGTGGGAGCGGGTAAGTTGTGTTCCATTTTCCTATCGATTGCAATCGGCTGCGGTCGACTGCACTCGATCGCACTCGATCGCACTCGACGCGACGGAGGCCACGCCGCCCACGAGGGTTTTCCCCCGTCCCCACGTCATCGGATCGCCTTAAGGTCAGCGTTCAGCGGTTGCGGGTTCCCGCGCACGGGACGCCTTAACCGCCGCTAGAATATCCCGCGTGGTGGCCTTGGTTTTAATGGCCGGAACGTCAAAAGGAGACTTCGGTTCGACCTTGTAGGTCAAACGAAAGATCTCCCCGCCGCGGCGCGCGATCACCACTTCTTCCCGCCTGGCCAGATCCAACACCGTTGACAACTTCTGCCGCGCCTCTGAATAGGTAAAAACTCGCATGGTTTACTCCAACAGACGAAGATTCAACTCGGCGGCAATGCGTTGCATACCCCTATCCAGCGTCAACAAGGGAAGTCGCAGGCTCAAGGCGCACTCCAGAAAATAGGCATCGTAGGCGTAAATGCCAAACCTGGTGGCAATGCCCAATGCGGATCGGATGTCAATCGCCCGCAATTCGACCCGGATCGCCTGCATCGCATCCCAAGCCGAGATGACCTGGGCCGGCGATAACACGCGTTTTTTCTGCATCGCCGTCAAGGCGTTTCCCAACTCAAAAGGTAACACCGCCGGGGCCACCAGGTCGTGTCCCGCCGTCAGCCGAATGATCTGCCCCCTTTCAGGCTCATCCAAGGCCACGGCCAAAAAGGTATTCGTATCGGCGACAATCCTCATGCGTACAATTGTACTCTATTTTGGGAAATTTTCAAGCGCCACAAGGATTTTCACCCGTCCCCACTTTAGTCCGCCCCTGCTCCCTGCCGATTGCAATCGGCTACGGTCGACTGCATTCGATCGCAATCGGCACGGCGTAGGCCACGGCCCCATACCCCCATCCGCTTTTCGCTGGGCACTTGCCATTTCCCCCGCCGCCCGATAAAGTTCCTTCCCAAGAGGCCAGGGGAGACGGATAAATTCCCCGATACCACTCCACAAAAGAGTTTCACCCGCCCCCACTTCACGCGTTATTTCAAAGTTGTTTAATCTTTGCGATCCCTGCGATATTTGCGGTTAATTTTTGCATTAATTCGAAGTGTGATTGGAATTAGGAGAAGAGATTGAAATGAACCTGTGGTTGCTGATTCCTTCAATCATTCTTCTCGTGCTCGGCATCACGAGGGGCGTGCGTCGCGATTGGAGGTTGAGCATTGTTTGCCTCCTGCTCGGTGGAATCCTTTTTGTGATTCACCACCGACAGTTCGTGGCGGGAGCAAAGACGAGAGCGCAGGAACTTGCCTGGGCTCGCCGCCAAACAACACTGCACACGGCGGCACCGGAAAGAAATGAAACCTCAAATTTTGCAACAAAAGACAACGACGGCAGCAAAGGAAGATGACCAAGGGTCCCCAAAACCCCTCTTCGTTTCCTTTGCTTTTTTCTGTTTGAAATTCACGAGGGGACAGTAAGTTATGTCGCGAACAGTAATCATGAGCCAATGGATCAGGGATTACAGCATCCGCCTCGGGACGCCGTATATGGAACCACAGCCACCCGCGGTTCTTCGGGTTGCCCCGGATCGGCTCACGATCATGGACTCGCGATCCCCCCCGATCATTCTGACGCCCGACGAGGTGATTTCGATCGACGTTGAAGGCCTGATCCCGTTCCTGACCCAGAACATCCGGGTCAATCATGTCGCGTTTGACAAGACCGGTGACGTCGTGTTCATCCCGGTGCTGAAATCCTGCCGAAGCCTGTGCCAGGAAATCCGGGAGATTGGGTTTGCGCCAAAGGCAAAGGCCGCCCAACCGGTGGAGCCCGGACAGTCGGGGGATAAT
>JBAZJM010000038.1:0-22543 GCA_041651315.1 Lentisphaeria bacterium
CGCCGGAGACAGCATATCACAGGGCGGAAAAGGGCAGGACGCCTGTATCTGACAGGCTCAAGAAACGGGAGGTGACTACTGACGATTGATGGACACAAGGAACTGCCGCGCAGCGGCTTAGTTCAACCTGTTATATGCTCCTAGTTGGAATGCTGACGGGGGAGACACCACGACGGGTGCCACTTGGAAAGATTGGTACTTCACCTATCAAGGGAACATTTCCAGCATGGAGATCCGACGGATTATTTACGTTGGTGAAGGTGAAAGTTTTTCCATTGATGATTTGAGCTTCACGGTGCCCGAGCCGGCCTCCCTTGGCCTGCTGGGACTGGGCGCGCTGGTCTTGAGCCGCCGTCGCCAAGGCTGAGTCAACGCGAACACTCCCTGGGCTGGCCGTTGATGGCGGAGCTTAAGGCGGCGGCCGCTCCAAGACTCCCGGGACACCCGAGACGTGAGCGACCGGAGAGGCCATTGGGGGCAGTGCCCCTCCGGTCGCTCGGGTCCCGCGAGTCACGGGAGTCTGAAACACCACCTTGCACTCCTTCCCTGGCCCCTCCAGTAAGGTCGTCATCATGAAACGTCCCTTCACTCTGATAGAGCTGCTGGTGGTCATTGCGATCATCGCGATTCTGGCGTCGATGTTGCTGCCGGCGCTCGGACGGGCCAAGGACGCGGCGCGGGCCACCGCCTGCCTCGGCAACCTCAAGCAGATCGGCATGGCCTGCCTGATGTATGCCGACGCCGATCCCGGCCACCGCGTGCCGACCTGCGATCCGGTGGGCACCAATGGCACGATCCCGAACGCCGATGATTTCATCGACTGGTGCATCCTGCTCCAGCGGGATTACAATGTGGCGTTCAAATGTTATGCCTGCCCCGCTGACACGCGCGGCATTGTCTACCGGCTGGGCACGGGCAACACCGGTGTGGTCAGCTACGGCGAAAATGCGTTCCTTGATTCTTACGAGCATGCGGAACGGCTGCCCATGACGGCCTGGAGGCTGCCGGCCATCTGCCCGTTGGTGATGGATGCCTCGGCCACCATTGTCAGTGCTTGGGAACCCCAGCGGCGCTGCCGGCTCGTCAACGCCAATTATGGCACCGACATCAACGAGACATACTATCCCCCCAGCGTGCCTGTGCCGGCGTTGCGGCGCCATTCGGCGGGCTCTAATATCGTGTTCTGCGACGGGCATGTGGAAGGTGTCTCCCAAGCCCGGGCCATGGATTATTCCGCCATCCGCTTCGACAACGGCACTGGCTGGGGCTGGTGAATGTTTAGGGAAAAGCAGAAATGGGGAAAGCAGAAAGCGGAAATCGAGAGACCTGTCGTTTGTTGTACTGACTTCTGGCCGGTGGAGCGCCGGCTGAACGGCGGAAACCCCGACTAAAGTCGGTACAACCAACGTGACGCCAGCCGGATCCGTTCTGCTTGGCCGGATTGAAAAGTTCAATGAAAAGGGTGATTAATGCATAACATTGGGGTCATGATGCGGCGGCGGGTGGCGGGGCTTGCGGTCCTGGCGGCCGGCCTGGCGGTGGGCAGCGGGACCGGGGCGGCGGCGGAGCCGGCCCGGCCGGAAACCCCCGGCAGCCTGACGCCGGGAAGCGTGTCGGTGTGCTATGTCCCGTGGTGGATGAACCATCGGCTGCCCAACAGCTTCTGTTCTGACCTGCCGTTGCGCCCGGTCAATCCGGCGGTTACTCCCAAGTGGTTGGAGCTTTCCCTGGATCGGACCGTTGCGGATATGCAGCGGGCGGGGGTGGACGTGGTCGGCTGGGACACCTTCGGAACGCCCCAGATCGAGCAGCTCCCGCCATTCCTTGAGGCGTGCCGGCGCCAGAAGAGCGCGCTCAAGGTCGCACCGTATCTGGACATCAACGGCCGGGCCGACGTCAAGGTTGCGGCCGGCAGTTTCCGGGACAGCCTGGCGCAGTTTGAGAAGATGCCGCTGTTCACCGACTACCGCTACGGCCGCAATGTCTACACCTGGGCGACGCGCGACCTGGCGGCGGCGCAATGGGACGAGGTGTTTGACGCCCTGCGCACAGCCGGCATGAAGGACGGTTACAACTGGATCGCGCATCTGCAGAGCTATTTGGACCAGGCCAAGACGGACGCTTACATGCGCGGCTACGTCAAACCCGCCGCCTTTGCCGCCGCCTACCGTTGGGATCCGCGGGGGCTGGACGAGGTGGCGCGGATTGAAGAGAACTTTGGCCGGGCGGTCAAGGCGGCGGGCGGCCAGTACATCGGCACGGTGCTGCCGATGTACCGGCGGGCCGGGTACGGTCTGTTTTATGTTGAGGGTGAAGGATATCAGCTGTTCCGGAAAACCTGGGAGGCGTCGCTGGCCGGCCGTCCGTCCGAGGTGCACGTGGTCACCTGGAACGATTATGACGAGGCCAGCCTGGTCGAACCTTCGCTCAACCGCGGCTACTGCCTGACCGACCTGAACGCCTATTACTCGGCGCTGTTCAAGACCGGCAAGGCCATCCCGGACCACACCCGGCTGTTTATCGCCTATCCGCGCGGCCGTACGGACCGGGACGAGGCGTATGTCGATGTCACCGGCCTCTACCGGCCCGAGGATCTGCCGGTGCGGCTTGAGCTTTCCCTCGTCAACGACCAGGGGCGGACGGTCAAAGTGTTTCCCCGGCGCGAGATTGCTTTACCGGGCATCCAGTCCGCGGTCTTTAACTATGTCGCCAGCCAGGACCTCGGTTTGAACGTCCGCCCCGTGGTGACGGTCAGCAGCGGTAAAAGCGGCCTGAAGCGCGAATTCGGCCCGGCCCTGCCGTGGATGAGCATTTATGACCTTGGCCCCAATCGGGACCGGCTGATGTGGATGGCCGAAGTGACGGCGGCACCCGCCCTGACCGTGAACTTGACGGCGGCCAATCCTTCCGCCGACTACTCCGGCGGATTCCTGAAAAAGCCCGCCATTCTGACGGTCACGGTGAAGGGCGGCACTGCCGCGCACCTGGTGCTCATGCGCAACAATGAACACGCCGCCATTGTGATGGACGGGGCTTGTTACCAGCCCGGCGGCGCCTTTGGCGGCGACTGGGGCTGGGAGAAATATGGCACGGCCACGGTCGAGCGGCAGCCGGACGGCAGCGTCCGTTACACGTTCCCGGAGCCGCCGTGCACGTATGCCTTCTCCAAGGGGGAATGGGCGCAACCGCATCCGGGCCGCACGGCGACGGGATTAGCCCGCGACTGGTACGCGGCCGTGGCGGTGACCGCGGCCGGCGAACGGGCGTTCACCGCCCCCGTGGTGGTGGCGCGGGGCGCTCCCGACCCGACCGTGCTGCGATTGTCCACCCTGACCCCGCTCAACGCCAAGAGCCTGGCGGACGATTCCGGGAAAGGCTACGACCTGGTCACGGCGCAGCCGCCGTTCCCGCCGGTGGAGGAGCGGCACGGCATGAAGATGCTGCCCCTGCTGCCGGGCCACGATTATTATCTGCCCAACGAGACCCTGTCGATCCCCAGTTTCCAAATCGAGTTCAGCTTGGTCGAGGTGAAGCGGGCGCCGGTGATGATCCTTAAGCAGGAGTCGGCCGAGTGCGAACTGTTCATTGACGCCGACAACCGGCTGTGCGCCCGGCGCGGTGTCGGGGAGGCGGTGGCGGGCGTTTCGTACGCCGTTGTCCGTTCCCGGCAGCCGTTGCCTCTGGACACGCTGGTTCGCGTGAAGGTGGTGGTGGCGCCACGCTCCGGCCTAGCCCTGTTCCTCGACGGCAAGTTGCAGGGGCGCGAGCCGCTCCGGCCGCGGGACCGGACCACCGGTGCGGGGCTGCGCATGGGGGTGCCGCTGGACGGGGCGGCCGCCGCTTACGAATGCCGGATCGGCGACTTCCTGATCACGGCGCTCCTGCCGTAACCCATTACCCCGTATAACTTAATGGGGGCGGTTTTTCCGTCCCAGCGGGACGGGGCGGGAATAGGCAGGGGCTTCAGCCCCTGTTTTGCCCCCCCCCATGTCGCGTGCCGTCAGGTACGCGGCGAATCGCGGCGTACCTACGGCACGCCATCGTTTCATATTCCGAAACAGGGGCTGAAGCCCCTGCCTATTGTCATTCAGTCCCTCCGGGACGAAGCCGCCCCTAAACCCTGTACTTTTGCCAAACTCCACCCGCGGGGTGCAACCCCACGCCTACAGGACGGACAGAGTTTCCTGTAGGCACGGGCGTATCGCCCGTGGAGAGGGGGTGCCGTGGCAGACGAGGACGAGGAATACCCAGCCTTTCGTGTCTTCGTGGTGAATCCGAAATTTTAAGTTTTACGAGGTACCAGGGCGGTTGCATCGGCGGCCCGGCGGCGGTAATCTCGGAGATAGGCCCCGACCACCTGTTCAAAGGAGATTGCCGGCCACGGTGCCGGCTGCCAGCGGACTTCCACGCGGGCGGTTTGGCATGGCAGGCTCCAAACCTGCCCGCGTCCCCGGACCGTCCGTCCGTCCGCCCGCACCTCGGGCGCCTTGACAAACGGCGGGAGGTGAAGGACCACGCCGCGGGCTTCCGGGCACGGCGTGAACCGGAGCCGGAGGGACATGCCGTCCGCCCGCATCCGCGCCCGGAAGGTGAGGGGGCCGAGGTCGGTGGGGGCCCGGCGCAGGCCGACCGTTTGCCCGGGCTGCATCCAGGCGGGCGACAGGCCGGCCAGGAGGTGCAGGCGGGCATCATCCCCCTCATAGGCGAGGCAATCGCGGATCAGGCGGACCAGTTTGCCGCTGAACCAGTTGTGCGGGGTGCAATTGGAGTCCCAGCGGGCGGTGCTCAGCACGCCCTCGGCGGAGGCGTGGGTGCCGGAGGTGTGGAGCAGCAACCCGTAGAGGTCGCGGACCGCCTCCGCCCAGTCCCCGCGCCGCAGCCAGGTTCCCGTGAGGTTCATGGTGTTGTAGTTGTGAAGAAAGAAATAGCGGTTGTCGGAGGGATAGGGGAAGATCCCCTCGACATAGGTGTGCCGCCAGCGGTCCAGGGACGAATTGACCAGCGGGTGATGTGGCGGCAAGACACCGGTGGGGAACACCGCGGCGACGTTGTGCCAGTCGCAGCCGCCGGTGGGGCCGTAGGCGCCCTGGGGCGTCCAGTCTTTGCCCAGCGCCGCCGAATGGAAGGACACGGGGGGCGCGTCGTGCCCTTCAAAGGTTGGCGTGATGACGCCGCCCGTTCGGCGGCCCAGGTCGTTCAATTGTTGCCTGACCGCCCGGCCCAGGCCGGCGGCAAACGGCGTCCAGTCCCGGGCCAGGGCACGCCTGCCGGCGGCCGCGGCCAGTTCCACGGCGGCCTCGGCGCCGGCCACGGCATAGAGATGGTGGGAGACGTAGTGCCCCTTGGCCAGTTCGTTGTCGCAAAGGGTGTGGGGCGGCATCAGGCCGCCGTTGGCGCCCCGGTTGTCCACCCACAGCTTGACCAGGGTCGTCACGCAGCGGGTGACCAGGGGGAAGATCTCCTTCAGCCAGGCGGTGTTGCGGGTCAGGGTGTAATGGCGGTGGATCAGCCACAGGACCAGGCCGCATTCCTCCTGTCCCGGCGACCGCTGCCAGTAATGGGCGATCATCCGTTCGGCCGTTGCAAAATCGCCGGCCAGCGCATAGGCGTAGATCATGTCGGGGGCGTCCCGGTCATAAAAAACATGATGCCCGCCGCTGGGGCCCGGCGTGGGGAATGCGGTCTCCCCGACCCGCACCGCGCACAGGTCGAGATGATGCAACGCCTGCCGGAAGGCCTGGGCCACCTTGGGCTCCGGGATTTCCAGTCGCATCCGCCTGGCGTCACGCCGGTTCCACAGGCGGACCACCGCCTCCTCCTGGCCGGCAAGCGACGATTCCATGAGGATGCCGGCGGCCGCGAACGGCAGCGGAAAATGCGGGATCATGCCCCACAGCATCCGCTCCCGGCCGGGGGCCGCCGCTCCTGTCAGGACCGCCTCCTGCCGGGCGTGCCGTTCCGGCGCGCGGGGCAGCGGGTTCGGCCAGTGCCGGATGCGGCCGGTCGCGGCGGGGGAAAGGGTGAATCCCGGGTGGCAAAACGCGCCCAGGCAATACCGGGCCCCGTCCGCTTCCCCTTGCAGCAGGGTCCAGCGGGCGGAGTGCCGGAGCCACTTCAGGTTGGTCATTGCCGGTGCGTAACGGGGGTTGGCGTAAAAGGCGCCGGCGCAGAGCGCCAGGGCCTGGTCATAGCCCAGGTGGAGTTGGACGGGGCGCCGTGCCGCGGAGTGGATCAGGCAGGAGCAATAGTGAACGGGGTTGGGGCCGCGGGGGGCGGGCGACCCCACCCACTGATAGGTGCCGTTGCCGGGAAACGGATAGTCCGCCGGGGGCAGGCCGGGGAGGGCGGCGGTGAACCATTTGAACGCCACCGTCGCGCCAGCCATGGCCTGGCTGGCCAGGACGATGGGCAACGCCCCGTCCCGCAGATGGCGCTGCCGCAGCTCCGGCGCGGCGGCCCGCGGGCCCCAGCCGAACGCCCAGGCGCCGGTGTAGGCGCGCAGGGTGCCATGGAAATCCACCAGCGCGCACTCGGGGCCGCCGGGCAGGCCGATGGCCGCATTGTCGTTCAGGTAATAATCAAAGAACTCGGCCGAGTCGTGTTCAATCGGCCAGTGCGCCGGCGTGGTGTGGCTGCCGTTGACCTCAAGCTCCCGAATTTTTTCCAGGGGCATCAGGGGAAACGGGTTGCGGTAGTCAAAGGGGCGCCGGACCAGGTCGCGCGGCCCGTCCTCAACGAGTTCCAGCGACGGCCGGGCTCCGTCGCTCCGGGAGGCACGGGGGCGCAGGACGCCGGGGATGCCCTGGTAACGCCATTCACGACGGGGCGTGACGGTTTTCTTCATCATCAAGCCTCAGCCGGATTGGCCTTGGTGCCGAGCAGGGCGCGGATCGCGGCGAGCATGCCGGGCAGGGTTGGGGAAACGGGGGCGGCGGCGACGAACACGGGAATGCGCGCCAGCGGGGCGGGATAGTTTTTGAGCCAGGTGCCGCCCGCGTACTTGGTGTCGTCATACAGATCGCGCCAGCTGCCGGGCGGCAGGTAGAGGTTGCGGCTGGCGGCGTCGGTCAGGACCGGGGCGACCAGCAGGTCCGGGCCGAGCAGGTACTGGTCCTCGATCTCCCAAGCCGCCGGATCGGCGGGGGCGCCCAGGCAGAGATGGCGGACCAGCGGCAGCCCGGTCCGGCAGGCGGTTTCCGCCTGTTCGCGCAGGTAGGGGATGAGCGCGTAATGGATCTTGGAATACCGCCGGTAAAGGGCCACGGTTTCAGCATCGAAGTCATAGGGGCGGGTGACCTTGCCGTGGGTCTGCATGTTGGGTCCGAAGCAGGCCAGCTGGGCGCCGCGGATGAACACCGGCGCCTCGGGGTTGCCTGCGGAGTCCGCAGCGGGCAGGTAGCCGGCCAGGTCATGCCCCATGAAGGGAATGCCCGAGAGGCCGCTGCTCAGGGTGGCGGTGAGGATGGCCTGGAGAAATGGCCACTCCCGGAGCTGGTCGCCGCACCACAGGAATGGGTAGCGGTGGGCACCCAGGTGGCCGCCGCGACTCCAGCACAGGCCGCCTTCGGGGCGGTGGGCGTTGAAGAAGCGGTGCATCATGACGTTGTAGGCCACCGGGTAGTAGTGATGCAGGCCGGCGGGGGAACGGCCGTCGGCCAGCCGCAGGCCGGGCCATTCCGGGACCTGTTCGCAGAAGTCGATCTTGGCGCCGTCAACGCCGATTTCCTTGACCAGCGGCCCCCAGACCCGGTCGAGCCACCAGGTGACGGCCTGCGGATGGGTGATGTCGAGGAAACGGCTGCGCTGGCGATCCGGGGCGTCGGCCGGGTTGTCGGCGGCGGCCTCCGCCACCAGGCGGTTGCCGGCGGCGTCCGCCACCACGAATTCGGGGTGCTGTTCCGCCCACGGCGCCGGCACCCGCCCGCAGGCTTCGTACATCAGGGCCTTTTTGCCCTGCGCATGCAGCTCCGCGACGATCTCTTTCAGGGCGGGATAGGTGGCGGGGTCATAGGCCTCCCACCCTTCCAACAGGACGGACGTCCAGGGCAGGTCGTGTTCGGCCATCTTTTGGGCCACGGCACGGACGCCCGCCGCGCTGCCCAATTCCCGGGTGTCCAGATGGCGGCAGAGGTGGATGCCGAACGCCCAGCCCGGGGGCAGCGGGGCGGGGCCGGTCAGCCTGGCGAGGTCGGCCAGGATGTCCGCGGGCGAACCGGCCAGGAAGAAATACAGATCCAGGGGCACGCCGGCGGCGACGCGGATGCTCCAGCGGTCGGCGTCGGTGTGTCCCAGGTCGAACACGGCGTTTTCGAATCGGTTGAGCAGGACGCCGTAGCCGCGCGAGCTCAGGAAAAAGGGGATCGGCACGTAACTGTTGCCTTCTCGCTGGCACCAGCGGTCCTCGGCCCAGAGGGTGACCGCCTTCCCGCGTTGGTCGCAGCGGTTAAAACGTTCCCCCGTGCCGAACAGTTTTTCGCCGGGGGCCAGGCGCCCCTCCACGCACCTCGCACCGTCGCCGGTTCCGGGGACAAGAACCACTGTCAGGACGGAACCCGGTGCCACCAGCTGGATTTCTCCGGTGTCGGGATGGACTACCGCAGCGGCAGTGTCATGCCCCGCCGGCATGGCCCGGATCCGGCCGTTGGCATCCTGGGGGGCCACGTTCAGCGGCAGTGCCGCCGCGGGTGACGTGGCGTCCAGTTCACGAGCCAAAACTTGGACTGCGCCGTCATCGTCAAACCGGCCGTCAGCCCCCGCCGGCGTCTGCAGGCGCCAGGCGTTTTGCCCGACCGCGGTCAGGCGGAAGCGGCCGGCGGCGGTGCCCCCTTCAACTCGCGGCACCGGCGGCGTTAAAATAGCATTTTTCACGTCGATTGTTCTTTCGTCGTCTGCCAGTCAACGGTTTGTTTCCTGCGCCGGTCGGCGCCCAAAGCCCCGCATGTGATCCACGGCGACTTCATGGTTTTTTTATCCGCGTTTTTATTTTGGAGTGCGGCGCCTCGGCGCTGCTTTGGACGGCCGGTCTCGACCGGCCACTGGAGTTTGGCACAACTTCACGGCAGCAGCCCGGCTTGGCGCCAAAGCGGACGGGCATCGACCACCCGGCCGGTGTCCATGGCCTCGTCAATGGCAAAGCAGGCGCCGGCGCTGGCCAGGCCGGCGTCGAGGCCGGCGGCCGGCGGAGCGCCGGTGAACATGGTGGCCGCCAGTTCGCGGGCCATCACCGTGTCGCCGCCGCCGTGGCCGTCGCCGATGCCGCTGGCCACGCGTTCGAGCTTGCTGTCAAAGCCGATGCGCTGGGTTTCAATGTCGCCGGTCAGCACATTGGCACGGATGGCGCCCTCGGTGCCGAGGATGTACATGCGCCGCTCGGGAATGCCGGCGTTGCAGTTGGTGTGAAAGGTGGCGCGGACGCCGTTGAGATACTCGATGATGGCGACCTGGTTGTCGACAATATCCTTGTCGCCGGTAAATGGATCGGCATTCACCAGGCCTTCACGGACCAGATACGCTTCCCGGCCCGTGGAATCGCGTCCCAGCCGCGCCACGTGACGGCGGTTTTCCGGGGTGAAGAAATTGACGCCGCCAAAGGAGGCGACGCGCGCCGGCAGGCTGCCGGTGAACCAGTTGGCGAGGTCGATGTCGTGACAGCATTTCTCCAGCAGGTGCGTTCCGGCATATTGGCGCAATCGCCGCCAGTCGCCCATGATGAAGCCGCCGTGATTGAAGTTGAGCGTCTCATTGAACTCGAAGCTGACGATCTTGCCCACGGCGCCGGCGTCGAGCATGGCCTTGAGCTGGCGGTAGTGCGGGGAGAAGCGCAGGGTGAAGCCGATGACGAACTGCCGGCCGCTTTCCTGCCAAGCCCGGCGCATCTCCAGGCAATCGGCAAAGCGGGTGGCCAGCGGTTTCTGGCAGAAGACGTGCTTGCCGGCGGCGAAGGCGGCCATGGCCTGTTCCTTGTGGAAACAGTTCCAGGAGGCGATCATCACCCAGTCGAGCCCCGGCCGGGCGAGAAAGGCGCCGTAATCGGTATCCGCGGGCACCCCGGCCCCAAACTCGGCGCGGGCCGCCGCGATGGAACGCGGATCCGGGTCGAACAACGCGCGGAGCTTGACCCGCGGCTCCAGCTCCAGGAGCAGCTTCACCAAGAAGCGGCCCATGCCGCCGCAACCTGCCATGCCGATGCCGATGTCGTTTTTCATTTGCCAGCTTACTGGTTCCTATAAAATGGTTGTTGTTATTTCCTGCCCGTATCCGACCGATCAGCCGGATCGGAAGGGGTGGGCCCTTACTTCAGCACCAGCCGCCCGTAGAGGCGGAAGTTCTTGGCGTTGGCGATGCCGTCGAACAGGGGCAGGCAGCGGCGCTTGGCCGCCCCGCCGTCGGCATCGTTGACCAGCAGGGCCAGGCCGATGCTCTGGCCCGGGCGGACCGTGTTGAGCCCGAGCTGGGCCCACGGGATGTGCAGGACGTAGGTGGTCGTCTTGCCGGGCTCGTCCCGGTTCCAGTCAAACCGGATGCCCTGGCCGGTGACGTCACCCACGGCCAGTTCATTGCGGCTATGGGTGGTGTGGCGCCAGACCCGGTTGCCACGCGGGGTGTGCGCCACGCAGATCTCCGTCACCTTTTTGCTCAGGCGGCCGGCATAGGGGTCGTAGAGGTATTCGCTGGCGGGGTCGGTGTCGAAGGCCAGCTGCACGCTGTCCTCCATCCAGGTCGTCGCGTCGGTCTTCCCCTGCTGGAAAACGTCGTCGCGGGCGACCAGGGTGATGGTCAGTTCCTGCTCATTCCAGGTGAACTGGAGATCCGCCTGGTCCGGCTGTCCGGAGGCCCCGGGCCCTTTCAGTTGCACGCGGTTGGAGAACACTGGGTCGGGAACGTCCGGGTTGCGGAGTGCGCAAAGGAAGAAGAACCGCTCCTGGCGTTCCAGCACGGTATCGGTCCCCGCCTCGACGCGGACGTCCACGCTCATCGCATCGGTCGCCGCGGCCTGCTTGGCCACCTCCACCGGCAGGAACAGTTCCCGCGTTTCGCCGCCCTCTAAAACCGCCTTGGCCTCGATGGTGTCGCCGCTCTTTTCCGTCCGCAACAGCACCCGGACGGGCGCGGGCTGGCCGGCAGCATGGTTGGCCAGGGTCACGCCGGCGCCGAGCATGCCGCCCCGCTGCACCGGCTGCACATTCACCAGTTCAACGGCCGGATCGACGGTCAGCCATTTGATGACCGTTTTGCGGTTTCCCTGGGCGTCACGGCAGAGCAGCCGGAGCGGCACGGGCGAGGGCGGCAGCTCCTTGGGCACCGTCACCAGGATGCCGCCGGTGGCCGCCGCCGCCGTCACGCCGCCCCAGCCCGTCACGTTCTGGAGGGTGCCGGGCAGTTTCAGTTCCAGCCCCCGGCTTTGTCCGGGATAGACCAGGGTGGCGGGAAGACTGTCGGTCAGATAGACCTCCTTGGCGGCTCCGATGATGTAGACCGGGTCCGGCCCGATCTCCACGGTGGCGAAACCGTCCTTGGCGGGGACGACACGCTCCCGTCCCATGATGCTGGTCACGGTCACCCGCGCCGCCTCCCCGACCGGCACGCGGAAGGACTGGCGCCGGTTGGGGTTCCAGACGGCGAGCAGCGGTTCCCCCCGATCCTCAAAGACATACCCCCAGACATCCTTACCCCACCACCGCAGGTTCTGCACTGGCTGGGCGGTGCCGAGCATTTTGGCGCAGACGGCATAGGCGGGGACGGCCGGCTTGGGGGCGATTTCCCGGGGGCCGAACGTCACCTTGGGGTCGAGGTTGAAACAAAATCCCCAGGTTTCCATCCGGTTGCCGCCGATTCCGAAGTCAAACTGGTAGAACGCCAGGTGCTGGCGCACGCCCTCGCCCTTCATGATCATGGCGTAGCGCACCTCCCAGCGGGCATGGTCGCGCAAGTGGTCAACCGAGCCCACCCGCGATTCGAACCCCGCCTCGGTGTTGATGATGGGCAGGTCTCGGCCCTTGTACTTCCGGATCTGTTCCCGCAACAGGGCGAGGTTGTTGGGAATATCCGACTGTTCCGGCGGCGGTTCGGCGTAGCTGTGCGTCGAGACGGCGTCGACATGCTCCAAAAAGCCGGCCTTGAACAGGTTGTTGAAAAAATCCTGGCAGGCCGGGTGCAGGTAACCGTCGCAGGGGCCGATCAGCCAGGCCTCCGGGTCTTCCGCCTTGATCACGGCGGCACTGCGCCGGTACAACTCGGTGACCATCGCCGCATCGTAGAGCGGCTTGCGGCTGGGATGTTCCGGGCTGTTCAGGAAGATCTCCCAAGACCCCTCGTAGATCCGCGGGCGCTGGTTGGGGTAGATCTTGGTGCAGACCCGCACGTAGTCCCGGAGGAAGGCGAGGTAGTCGTCCCACTGGAACCCCGGCCCGGTGTCGCCGGGAATTTTGGCCCAGGCCGGCACGTCAATGTTCGGGCTGAAGGCGACGATGCCCGGTTGCCAGGCGGCGGCCGGCGGGGTCTTGGCAATCAGTTCCTGCGCCCAGGCGGCCGTGACGCCGCCGGCACGGTCGGGCCGGGCCGCCTTCTCGTAGCCGCTCCAGCGGCTGTAGGGCAGCCGCCACGGCAGCCGCATCAGCGGCATCAGGCCGAAGGGGTCGGTGCGCTCGTGGAAGCCGAAGAAGGAGTTCTGGCCGGACGTTTGCATGGCCGCCAGATTCTCGCCGAGGGTGGCCGGCACCACCGCAAAGGTGCCCAGGCCGGCCGGCATGCTGCCGCTGGTCTTCAGGCAGGACAGCGCCTCGCGCCGGTCCGCCGGGCCGGTGCCGTACGCCCGCACCTCGTAATAGCCGGCCCCGGGCGACTGGAATTCGATGCGGTGCACCGTCTGGCCCGGAACCAACGCCACCGGGCGGCGGGCCACGATGGCGCCGTCATAGTCGCGGATTTCAACTTCGAAGCCGGTGATCCCCGCCGGCGGCGGGGCGGCCTGGGCAAATTCCAGGGACACCGGCACGCCGGGTTCGTGGATGTTGCAAAAACGCTCCGGGTCGCCATTCTTCTGCGTCGGCGTGGAGCGGCTGGTGAAGGTCAGCCAGCCGTCCGCCTGAGACTTGGGCCGGTACAGGCTGATCTCCGCGAGGTACAGGGTGCCGGCCAGCGGCGCCGACTCAAAGGTCAGGCTGGTGATCTGGGTGGGGTCGAGCGATTCCGTGCCATTGCCGGACTTGAACGTGCGGAACGGCAGCAGACGGTCCTGGAACTCCGGCGCATAGCCCCCCGGCGTGATCGGGTAGTGGCGGAAGCTGGCGCCGGAACGGGTGTTCAAGTAGAGCGCCAGCGGCCAGCTCCGGGCCGGCGCGGCGGCGAGGACCAGGCGCAGCCCCTCCGCCTGCGCCCACGTCGCGTCCGCCTTCAGCGGCCGGTTGAACGTGAACCAGTTGGCCTTCCGATCCTTGGCCAGCAGATCCTTTTGCCGGGACTCCATCCGGAGCACGGGATAATCCGTTTTGGCCGCCCCCAAGGAAACCGTGACGTTCGATGAACTGTTCGACGTCCAGGGCGCCGGTGCGGCCCCGGCAAAGAGCGGGATGCTCTGGAGGATGTCCAAGGCGCGCGGCGTTTCCGGCAGTCGCACCAATTGCGCATCGCCGGCCGCCGTTGCGGACTCCGCAACGGCCGGCGAGGCGGCGGCGGGCAGCCCAGTCACCAGAACCGCCGCCAGAAGCCCCCATTTTTTTTGCATGTTCATCCGTGATGGCCTTGATTGGGTTAACCTGCAATTATAGTTTGTCTGCGCTGAAACGGCAGGCGGTTGGCGTGTTTTATCGCCTTCCCCGCCGCCGGCGCGTGGCGAGCAGCAGGCCGGCTGTGGCCAGCAGCGTCAGCGACGCCGGTTCCGGGATCAGGATGATTCCGTGCTCGCCGTAGCTCACATACCAGTTGGCCGGCAGGTTGGTGATGGTGGCGAAGGTGCCGGTCACCGTGCCGGTGGTGGTGACGAGGGTGTAGTAGCTGTCGGGAGTAAAGGTGCCGCTCAGGTTGAGGGCGGAACTGGCGCCCAGGGTGAGGTTGCCGAAGACGTTCAGCTGGTCGCCCATTTCAGCCAGGTAAGTCCCGTTCAGATAGACGTCGTTGGTGCTGCCGGAGCTGCCCACGGTCAGGGTGCCGGCGCTCTCGCCCGGCGCCAGGAAGCCGTTGATGGTGAGGCTGTTGCCGGTGCCGGGGTCGAGGATGCCGTTGCCGCCCAGGGTGGCGCCGGCGGCCACCGTCACATTGCCGCTGCCGGTGCCGGAACCGAGGGTGTTGCTGACCAGCAGGGTGCCGGTGGAGACGGTGGTGCCGCCGCCGTACGTGTTGTTGCCGGTCAGTTTCCAGGTGCCGGTGCCCTCCTTGGTCAGGCTGGCGCCGGTGGTCGTGATGTTGCCGCTGATTAGGCCGTTGCCGCTGCCGGTGAACTTCCAGGCGCCGGCGGAGTTGGAGGTGCCCGCATATTGAAGGTTGCCGCTCAAGGCCAGGGTCTTACCCGCAACGGTGTTTTCGATGATGCCGACACCTTCAGTGGCACTGCTTTGGAGATAAAGCGTGCGGTTACTGGAACCGCCATTGGTGCCGGTGAACCGCAGGGTGCCGATGGCGTTTGTATAGCCATAGCCGGTTTGGCCGAGATAAAACGCATTGCCGGCGCCGGCGGCGCTGGCCGTTCCCGCATTGGCAATGGAATTGATCGACAGCGTTCCTGAGAGAATGGAATTATTGCCCGAATAGCTGTTGGCGGCATTGGAAAGGGTAACTGGGGCGTTATTGGTTAGCTGGGTTCCCCCGGTTCCCAAGGCAATCACGCCCGAGGCTGATATCCCAACGGTTGCAGTGCTGCTTGACCGAAAGGATATATCGACATTGCTTGAGGTCATGTTGCCATAGAGGGAAAGGGTTCCCCCTTGTTCGCGGAAATAGGCCCCCGGCATCAAGATCAAGTTGTTGTAAACCTTGCAGTTGTAATAGCTATAAAGAGTCGAAGACAAGGTTAGGTCAGCCCCCTTCAGGGTGGCGTTGTTTCCCGTGATCGAACGCACCGACCAGGCCGAGTCCGCCGTTGAAGTGGAGCCGCCAAGCCCCAGATTCGCGGTGCCGTCATTGGGGGGCGGCGGGGTGCCGTCGGTGCTGGTCCAGTTGCCCGCGGTGGACCAGTTGGAGTTGCCGCCGGAGCCCGTCCAGGTGAAGGCGGCCGCATGGAGCGCGGGGGTCAGGGCGAACAGGAGCAGCAGGACTGCGGTCAGCGCGGTGAGGGGCTGTTTCATGAGGCGTCTCCTTGGGGTGATTGGGGGGGCGGGGGGCTCATTGGCGTAACGTCGGACTGATGGTACCTGCATGGTTTCACTCCTTCGTTGCGGGGGTCTGATTTTTTATACCGTTTGATCGGTATTATGAGGGCAAAAAAACGCCGGCGCGCGGCGGTTAGTAGTTCCAAAACGCGGTGATGCCGGCGGTGCGCAGTTCTTGGGCTCCCAAACTCTCCACATGGCCGTCGGCGGCGGCCAGGTTGGCTTTCCGGGTGTGCCGCGGCGACACTTGATGCCCTTCCGCCAGACCCCAGTTGTACCAATAATACCAGCCACCGGCGGCGGGGTCGGGGCCGCTGTTGTCGGCGAACAACAGGAATTTGCTCGGCGACGACAGTTTGGACAGGTTCATGAAACCGTTCATGACGTAGGTCGGCGTTGAAGAAACGCGCGTTTCCTCGATGTCGATGCCGTTGACCGAGCTGCCCGCCAGCATGCCGTAGCTGGACCAGAACCAGGCCGTGGGATCGGCGAAGGCGGCCTCCTGGGTCAGCGGGCAGACCAGCACCTTGGGGTTGGAGAGGTAAGAGATCCCCACTTTGTAGATGGTGGGGGCGGGGAAGCCCTCGCCGCCGGTCAGCGTTTTGGCCCAGCACATCTTGTAGGGGGTGTTGGCGGCACTGAAGACAATTCCCTGGTGGTCCTCGGCATAGTTCAATTCGGCCAGCATGGTCTGCCGCAGATTGCTGAGGCAGGCGGTGCGCTTGGCCATCTGCCGGGCGCCCTGCAAGCTGGGCAGCAACATGCTGGCCAGGATGGCGATGATGGCAATCACCACCAGCAGTTCGATCAGGGTAAAAGCCCTGGCGGTGCCACGTTCCCTGTTCATGGCGGAGTTCCTTCGCGGCGAGTGTTGGCGAGTTGCGGTTGCAGCCACCGGATGCGTTCCGGCCGGGCCGGGGCGTTCAGCCGTTCCAGCATTAGGGCCACGCTTTGGGCGGCCAGTTCCTCGACGTCCACCTGGAAACGGGTGGCCGGCAGGGCGAAGGCCAATGGCGCCTGCTTGTTGCACTGGACCACCAATTTTGGGGTGTACCCGCCCGCTTCGCGCAAAGCCGCCGCCAGCCCCATGGCCAGCCAGTCGTCGAGGACCACGACGCCGTCCGGGCGCTGTTGCGGCGGCCGGGCCAGCAGGTCGGCGGCGATCCGCCGGCCGCCGGCTGCCCCGTTCATCGAGTTGCTGCTGATGGGTTCCTCCGCCAACAAGGGCAGGCCGGCCTTGGCCAGATCGTCCTGAAGGCCGATCCAGTAATGGTCGTAGCCCGGATGGGGGTAGGCGTAAGTGGCCACCGCCAGACGGCGGCAACCTTGCCGGGCCAGCAGGTTCACCGCCTGGCGGACCATGGTTTTCTGCTCGATCAGGACGGCGCAGCGCAATTTGTCGCTGGAGCCCACATACACCGGAATCCCCCCGGCGGCCAGGAACCGGTCCCAGCTTGCCGGTTCCACTTCGGCGGGAATAATCACCGCATCCAGGCGCCCTTCGGCCAGATCCTCCTCCAGGAACGGAAAATCCGAGAAATAGCGGGGGCCGCGGGAAATGGCGGTGCCCAGATAGAAGCGGCAGCGGCATTCCGCCTGTGCCAGTTGCGCTTGCAGGGCTCCCAGCAACTGGGAGAAGAAAGGGACCCGGCAGAGCGCATCCGAGGGGAACGCCAGTCCCACCGTCCACAGGCCGCGGATCACCGCGTCGGGATGGTCCACCACCGTGCCCACCTTGGTCTTGCGCTGCAGGAGGCCGGCCTGCACCAGGATGCGCATGGCGGCGGACAGGGTGTCGTTGCTGAATTCCGTGGCTTCCCGGAACTCGGCCTGGGCGGGCAGCCGGTCGCCGGCGCGGAGGCCGTGGGAATGGAGGTGGCGCACCACGTGCTTGCACGCCTTGGCGACCTGGGTGTCGGCGGTCAGGCGTGCGGTCGGTGCGGGGCGTGGGCTGGGGCGGGTTGGCATGGTGGGACTGTTTTGTACTTATTGATCGGTATAATGGGGAAAATAATACATTTTTGAGGTTTGTCAAGCGCCGGGAACCCCGGAATTTGATTGATTTCAGTTTTTCGCTTTTGGCCGGTCACTCCGATTCAACTCACAAAAGGCAGGGCATTTCTCGGCTCCGTCTGCCACGGCCGCCCCCCTCCACGGGCGACACGCCCGTGCCTACTGCCTATTGTCGTTCAGTCCCTCCGGGACGAAGCAACCCCTAACCAGCTTTATTCATGAATGTTGAATTTCGAATGTTCAATTTTGAATGTCGAAGTGACAGGTTAAACCCCGTACTTTTGCCAAACTCCGGGCAGGGGCTTCAGCCCCTGTTCCGAAAAATGAAACGATGGCGTGCCGTAGGTACGCGGCGAATGGGGGCCTGGCAGGGTTGCCGCGATAATTTGGCTTTCGCTGGCAGATTTAAGGAAGCACCATTCCCAGGAAAATGTTGAATCTTGAATGCTGAATTTTGAATGTTGAATGCCCGGTTTTACTTCAAAATTCGACATTCAGCATTCGACATTTTGTGTGCTGGATAGGACGGAAGCCCCTCCCATTGTCGTTCAATCCCTACGGGACGAAATCCGCCAACGGTTCCCTATTTGTGCCAAACTCCAGACAGGGGCTGAAGCCCCTGCCTATTCCCGCCCCGTCCCGCTGGGACGGGAAAACCGTACCCGTTGAGTTTCGCCAAACTCCAGCGCGGGGTTGCACCCCGCGGAGAGGCGCGGCCGGTCAGGGAGTTGCCAACCGGATTGGGATCATGAATAATCCAAGCTAGCGGTCGCTACGTTCCAGGCTCTGAAAAGTTGGTTCCAGGGCAAGGGGCGCAGCGCCTTTTTCCATTTTTCGAACAGAAGGCAGCGAAGACCGCAAAGTAACTCCCACCTCACCTGTGAGCCGTTGCATGGTACGGTGGGCGTTAGCCTGAACTATTCATGAGAACGGGTCGATGTCGGTTGTAGCCGAGTGCTTGTAGCGCGGCGGAGACGTTCCGCCGGGCTGCTAGACCTGAGCTACAGTTTGGTGAATAATCCAAGCTTAGTTTGAACAGGAGGCCACAGAGGCCACAGAGAGGTTTTTCTCCGTTCTCTCCAGATTGCTCCTGTTCAAATTCATGAATAATTCAGGTTAGGGGGGCGGGCAGGGCGGGAAGGTAGAGGCGGAAGGTGGTGCCATGACCGGGCCTGCTGTCCACCTGGACGGTGCCGTTGTGCTGTTTGGCGATGCCGAAAACCGCCGGGAGCCCCAGGCCGGCGCCGAAGAATTTGGTGGTGAAGAACGGCTCGAACAGATGGGCGCGGGCGGCATCGTCCATGCCATGGCCGGTATCGGTGACGCTGAGCAAGTGGTAGTTGCCGGGGGGCAGGTCGGCGGGCCGCCCGGGAGCGTTGTAGGGGAAGACGGCCACCTGGATATCGAGCCGGCCGCCGTCGGGCATGGCCTCGACGGCATTTTCCACCAGGGCGAGCAGGGCGTTTTCGATCAGGCCGGGATCCACCCGGACCATGGCCGGGCGGGGGGCGGGGTGGAGGTTCAGGGTAATGGCCGTGCCGGCGATTGGGTGCCATTTGGGGGCGGCCCGGGCGAGCAGCCGGTTCAAATCGACGGTTTCGCGGATGACCAGGGAGCGGCGGCCAAAGGCCAGCAGCCGCTGGGTGAGCAGGGTGGCCTGGTCGATTTGGGCGATGACCTGCCGCAGGTCCGCGGCGGTTTCCGGATGGGTGAATTCGAAGCGTTCCTGGAGCAGTTCGGCATAACCGCGGATGGACTGCATGATGTTGTTGTAGTCGTGGGCAATGCCGCCGGCCAGGGTGGCGACGGCCTCCATCTTGCGTTTTTCCCGCACCTGCTCCTCGTGGAGGGTGCGCAGGTGGTAGAGGCAGCTGGCCAGGGAGATGGCCAGTTGAGCCGCCACCGGGCGGAGCTGGTTCAATTCCACCTCGGAGAAGGGGGCGGTGCGAACCATGGAGTAGATCTTCAGCAGTCCCAAATCTCCCAGCGGCAGGATGCCGAAGGCGCCCTGCCGGGCGATGCGCCGTTCCGCGATCAGCGCTTCGAAGCCGGGCTGGCCGGCGGCCACCGACCAGGCGCCGCGCTCCCGGGTGAGGGTCACCAAGGGGTGAGTTTCGGGCAGGAGGGTCCGGTCGATCCGGTGCTGGGGGCTGGCATAGGCCAGAAGCAGGGCGCGGCCGGTGCCTTCCGGAACGGTCTTGGCCAGCGGGGTGTCGGTCAGCTGGTCGTGCCACAGCCAGACGGCGGCGTAGCTGAGGTTTTTGCGGGCCATCAGGACGTGGACGAACTGCTCGCAGTTGCTCCGCAGATCCAGGGAGCGTCCCACCGCCATGGACAGCTCATAAAGGACGGAGATGTCCGCCACAATGGAACGGACGGGTGCGGCCGGTTGACGGGCGGGGGCATTCATTGGGGATCACTTTGGCGCCGTATAGAGCAGTCCGGTCACGACGGTCTTGTTGAAAAATTCAAGGTACCCCTCGCCATAGGAGGCGATTTCGCCGATGGTCAGGGCGCCTTTGAGCGGCAGGCCGGGGGCGGCCTGTTGCATCTGTCGCTGGATGGCCGCCATTTCATCGGCGATGGCCTCGTTGAGGAACAGGCGGCGGGAAATGCAGTCCATGACCAGGCTTTGCCGGGGGGTGGCGTCCCGCGGCAGCTGGCAATCGGCGGCGGCTTGGGCGGCGGCGGCCACCAGCCACTCGGGGCGTCCCTTCAGCAGGTCGAGGGCGGCATGTTCCGGGACTTCTCCCACGCAGACCAGGTCGCCGGCATCAGTGACGGCGACGGGATCCCGGACCACATTCTCCGCGCCCTCCTTGAGCAGGCCGAGCGGATAGGATTTGGCCACGGAGAGAAAATCCTCCTTCTGCAGAAGTTGTCCGGAGTCATCCTGAATGGCCTCCCGGTAGACCTCAAAGGCGTTCCGCCAGTTCAGTTCGATGATCCGGTTCCGCGAGGTCTTGGTGGCGACAAACGGCCCGGCCAGCCGTTGCCAGCCGTGGCGCACGCCGATCGAGCTGCCGGTGTCCGCGACCGCCACCACGGCGGCGTCCTGAAACACCCCGTCCTGGGTGAACACACAGGGGGCCGCTTTGAAACTGAGGGAACCGGCCCCGGCTCCCAGGTAGTGGACCGCCCCGCCCCAGCGGTCAAACAGGTCGGCGAGAAACGTGGCGATGTTGGCGGTGATCCCGTCCACGAACACCAAGGCGGTCAACTCACGTCCGTTGGGGGCACCGTCCATGAGTTCGGGGGGGGCGTCCGGCCGCTGGTCCAGGCCGCGCACCACCTGGGGCTTCATCCAGGCCGGCAGCCGGGTGACCAGGGCACCGCGTTCCCGGACGGTGGCATCGGCGATCAATCCCGGAAAGACACCACCGAAAAACCATACGCCCCGCCGGTTGAGGCGTTCCCGCAGCGCCTCCAGCTGGGGGTGGCCGGAGTCGGCCAGGAGGATCATCATCATTTCATCGGGGCCGACCTGCTGACTGGCCACGGCCCGGTCGATGGCGTCCAGGCTGGCGTCGGGAAGATACATGGCCTGCACCCTCCACTTGCGGTTGCCATTTGAGGCATCTCTTAATCTTGATAATAGCGCAACGTCGCGGTTTTGACAACCGGTTTTTTCGCGCTCAGCGTAGCGGCGCTCGCGCTCGCCTCTCGCACTCGACTGGTTGTGGGTTTCAATCCCCGGGCGGCACCGAAGGTAATCGGGAACCGGTTTTTCCGAGCCGGGAGCGTGAGTGACCGGTCAAAGGCGGAAAACTGGAATCGAATTCAGAGCCATCCCATGGGACGGCTATGTTGATTTGACCCGTCACGTTGTTCCGCGGCTTGGGAAATCCCCGGCCCCCCCAAAAAACCAGTGACCGGATTACCCCCAGAGACGCGGTAGTCTTGACAAACGCGTTGCCGGTAGGATATTTTCGGTTGGCCTTTTTTTACCATAGCTTCATTCGTGGGCGGACTGCCCCCCGTCCGATGCCGGGGCCGCCGCCGTCCGTGCCTCACGCCGTTAAGCCGCCGAGGGAACCGCCATGTCCGGTCACAGCAAATGGTCGACGATCAAGAATAAGAAAGCTGCCACCGACGCCAAGCGCGGCCAGGCTTTTTCGCGTCTGAGCAAGGAGGTCACCCTGGCCGCCAAGTCCGGCGGCCGGGACATGGACATGAACCCGCGGCTGCGCACGGCCGTGGCCGCCGCCAAAGCGGTGAACATGCCCAATGACAACATCGAGCGCGCGATCAAGAAGGGCACGGGCGAATTGCAGGGGGCGGCGCTGGAAGAAATCATGTACGAGGGCTATGCCCCCGGCGGTGTCGGTGTCTTGGTGACCACCCTGACGGACAACCGCAACCGCACCGCGGCCAACATCCGCAGTGTTTTTACCAAGCACAACGGCTCGATGGCCGCCGCCAACGCCGTGGCCTGGCAGTTCCACCGCAAAAGCCGCTTTGTCGTGGAAGGCGCGCACGCCAACGAGGACCAGCTAATGGAACTGTTGCTCGATTCCGGCGCCGACATTGAGGACATCAGCGTCAGCGACGGCGTCGCTGAAATCCTCGCCCCCTCCGCCGCCTTTGCGGCCATCGCGCAGACTTTGGAAAAGGCCAAGATCCCGGTCAGCGAGTCCTCCATTCCGATGCTGCCTGAGACGCCGATGGTGGTGACCGATCCCAGCCTGGCGCGCCAGGCGGCCCGGCTCATCGAAATCCTGGAGGAGGACGACGAAGTCCAGGCGGTCTATTCCAACCTCGAAATCTCCGACGAGGTCGCCGCCAAGATGGCCGAGGAGGGCTGAGCCCGGCCCGGCTGCATGATTGAATTCCGCCAAGTCCGCAAGGCCTTCGGCACCCAACTGGTGCTGGACGAGGCGTCCTTCACGGTGTTTCCCGGCGAGCGGGTGGGGCTGGTGGGCCCCAACGGCGCCGGCAAGAGCACGGTGGCGGCGCTGTTGACCGGCGACCTGTCGACCGACAAGGGCGAGGTGTTGCTGCCGCGCACCCTCCGGCTTGGCGTCCTGCGCCAGCAACTGGACCTGCGCGAGATCCCGGGGACGCTGCTCGAGTTCGCCGAGGACGGCCTGCCGGAACTGCGGCGGATCGAGGCGGAAATCCAGGCTCTGGAAAGCGGCCTCGACCGCCTGGACACGGCGGCGCGCGAGAGCACCCTGAAGCGGCTCGGCGTCCTGCAGACCGAGTTCGAACATCTCGGCGGTTACGAA
>JBAZJM010000039.1:0-22242 GCA_041651315.1 Lentisphaeria bacterium
GACGCGTCCTTAGGGGCGGCTTCGTCCCGGAGGGACTGAATGACAATAGGCAGGGGCTTCAGCCCCTGTTCCGAAAAATGAAACGAGGGCGTGCCGTAGGTACGCCGCGATTCGCCGCGTACCTGACGGCACGCGAAACGGGGGGGCGGGCAAAACAGGGGCTGAAGCCCCTGCCTATTCCCGCCCCGTCCCGCTGGGACGGGAAAACCGCAACCGTTGGAAGTTGCCGGTTTGACCGGTCACTCCCGCGCCCCGGAGTGGCGCTTCGTTCGCGGCTCTGAAAGGCGCCCATGTTCCCCGGGCCAATGGCCGGGGCAGGGGAGACGCGTTACATTGAACTGTGCCTTGAATCGTGACCGCTGAACCCGGTTTTCTGATGGCCGGCCGGCCCTGGCGCCGGCGCCGGCAACTTTTCGCGTGGAAGGGGTATGCCCATGGCCAGTGCGTTCTTCACGGCGCTTCGCCTGCTGACCCGGCTGCCGTTGCGGGGCGAAGACAACCCGGACAACCATCTGGTGCTGAACATGTTCGCCCCGGCCGGCCTGGCCATTGGCCTGGTCATGTGGCTGGTGGCGTACTTTCTGCTCAAGGCTTGCGGCGTGCTGGCGGCGGCCTTTTTGGCCGGCGTGGCCTTCGGCCCGCTCTACTGGTGGCTTACCGAGGCGCGCAATCCGGCCGGGATCATCTGGTGCGCCGGCAACTGGCGTTTGGCGGAACCGGAGGAGGCGGGGGGCGAGGCCGCCCGTTTCCGACCGTACTGGGTGATGCTGGCGGTGCAGGTCGTGTTCCTCTTCCGCCTGGCCGCCACCGCCATCCTGGTCTATTCGGAACGTCCTTTGTGGCTGGCGGCGGCGCCGTTGCTGGGCATGACCGCCCAGGCTGACCTGCTGCTGGCGGCCCGCGCCGCCGGCCCGGACGCCGGTGCCGCCCCCCCCCGGCTGCCGGTGGTCTGGCTGACCGCGGGCGGGCTGGTGATCGTGCTGGGCGGCCTGGCGGCCGCCGGCGGCATCCTAAAGACCGGGCTGCTAGCCGGCCTGCTGGCTCTGGTGCTGGCCTGGGCCCTGACCCCCTGGCTGGGCCGGTGGGTCGAAAGCCGGTGCGGCGGGGTCAATGAACATGTCCACGGTGCCGTCCGCGAGGCCGTGGAGTTGCTGACCTTGGCGGTGGGGGTGCTGGCCTTTGCCACCTGACTTTTTCCCATGACCATCTCCCGACACAAAACCATCTATCTCAGCGGCCCGATCATGGATGTCCATGAGGGGGAGGCCCGCGAATGGCGCGAGGTCGCCAAGCGGCTGCTCGGCCGCGACTTCCGCACCCTCGACCCGATGCGCCGCAACTTCATCGACCGGCAGGTGGATTCGGCCAACGAAATCGTCGAGTTCGACCTGCAGGACGCCCGTGATGCCGACATCCTGCTGGTCAACTACTGCAAGCCCAGCATCGGCACCGCCATGGAGGTGTTCTACGCCGCCCATGACCTGGGCAAGTTCGTGGTCACCTTTTCCCCCTTCACCTTCAAGGACTGCAGCCCTTGGATGGTGCGTTACAGCACCAAGATCCTGCCCAGCCTCGAAGAGGCCTGCGCCTACCTGAAGACCCACTTTGCCGATGTGGCCGAGTAACCGCGGAACTCAGAGCGCAGAATGCAGAATGCGTTTAATCCGTCCTGGGGGCGCCTTCCCATATCCGTGGCAGGCAGGCGGCTTACCACGGGAGTTTGGCAGAACTCAAGGGGTGCGGTTTTCCCGTCCCAGCGGGACGGGGCGGGAATAGGCAGGGGCTTCAGCCCCTGTTTTGCCCCCCCCATTTTTCGCGTGCCGTCAGGTACGCGACGAGATCGCGGCGTACCTACGGCACGCCATCGTTTCATTTTCCGGAACAGGGGCTGAAGCCCCTGCCTATTTTCGTTCAGTCCCTCCGGGACGGAGCCGCACGCTAAAGCGTGAACTCAAACGGCCTGCGCCCCGTGTTTGAGTCCAGCCTTCAGGCTGTCTGCGGAGTGCGGTCTTTATTAAATGCACCCCCAATGGGGGACCGGTTACGCCTGCCCTGCGTTCGTGCCGCCTTGCTGAACAATTCAGGCTAAAGTATGGCCATTCTCCGGCACCCGGTCTGCTGCTTGCTGTTGAAGGCGTAATCATGGGCTCTTATTTCAGGAAGATATTCGTTTTGGTGTTGCTGGTGGCCGCCGTGGCGGCGGGGGTGGTGTTTCAACGGGGGCGGACCCGGGCCACGGCGGAACGGCAGAAGCGCGCCCAAGCCGCCGCCCAGGCGGTTCCGGTGGGCGTGGACCACGTCGTCCGGGAAGCCGTTCCCCTGGAGGTGCGGACCTTCGGCACCGTGGAGGCGGGCGCCGCCGTCAGCCTCAAGCCGCAGATTGCCGGCAAGGTGGCCGCCGTGCATTTCACGGAAGGACAGTCGGTGCGGAAGGGCGATGTGCTGTTTACCCTCGATCCCCGCCCTCAGGACGCCGCCTTGAAGGAGGCGGAGGCGCAACTGGCGAAGGCGCGGGTCGAACAGGCCAACGCGGAAAAGGAGGCCGTCCGCCAGCTGGCGTTGTTCCAGAAGGGGATGTCCGCCCAGGACGCCTGCGACCAGGCCCGCACCACGGCTGACGCCCTGGCCGCCACCGTGCGCGCCGGCGAGGCCACGGCGGAGACGGCCCGGCTGCTGCTGGAGTATTGCACCCTCCGCGCCCCCTTTGACGGCCGGACCGGCGCCCGGCGGGTCGATCCCGGCAACGTGGTCAAGGCCAACGAGACGGAGCTGACCACCCTGCACCAGCTCCAGCCGATCCGGATCGTCTTTTCCGTGCCCCAGCAGTGGCTGGGCGTCCTGCTGGAGAACCAGCAAAAGGCGCCGCTGATGGTCCGGGCCATCATTCCACCCGAAACGGCGGCCAGTGAGGCCGGGGAGTTGAGCTTTGTGGACAATGAAGTGGACCGCGTCACCGGTGCGGTGCGGCTGAAGGCGACGTTCGCCAATGACCGGCTGCGCCTGTGGCCCGGGCAGTTCATTGAACTGGCGTTGACCGTGGCGACTGAGGCAGACGCCCTGGTGGTGCCCGCCGCCGCCGTGCAGACGGGGCAGCACGGGGCGTTTGTCTATGTGGTCCGCCCGGACAACACCGTGGAGGCGCGGCCGGTCCAGGTCCGGCGCCATTATCAGGAAAAGGCGGTGCTTGACGCCGGGGTGTCCGCCGGCGACACGGTGGTCACCGACGGCCAGTCCAAGCAGCTGGCGGCGGGGGTCAAGGTTGCGCCGACCGCCCCCATCCCGGCCGCCAGCGCCGCCGTTCCGGCCACCCCATGAATCTCGCCGCCCCTTTTATCCGCCGTCCGGTCATGACCTGCCTGGTCATGTTCAGCGTACTGCTGTTCGGGATCATGGCGTACCTGCGGCTGCCGGTGAGCGACCTGCCGAACGTCGACTTCCCCACCGTCACGGTTTCGGCGTCGCTGCCCGGGGCCAGTCCGGACACCATGGCGTCGGCGGTGGCCACCGTGCTGGAGCGGCAGCTCTCGACCATCTCGGGGATCGACTCCATGAGCTCGGTCAGCGCCCTGGGCAGCACACAGATCACCCTGCAGTTCACCTTGAACCGTGACATTGATGCCGCCGCCCAGGACGTGCAGGCGGCGATTGCCCGCGCCTTGAAGCAGCTGCCGGCCGACATGCCCAGTCCACCCTCTTATGCCAAGGTCAATCCGGCCGACCAGCCGATCCTCTATTTGGTGCTGACCAGCGCGACGGCGCCGCTTTACACCCTTGACGAGTATGGCACGACCCTGATCAGCCAGCGCCTGTCCATGGTGGACGGCATCGCCCAAGTGTCGGTTTACGGCTCCCAGAAATACGCGGTGCGCATCCAGGCCGATCCGCGCCGCCTGTTTGCCCGCGGCCTGTCCCTGAACGATGTGAACACAGCGGTGCAGGGGGGTAATGTCAACCTGCCCACCGGCATTCTCTACGGGCCGCAGCGCGCCTACACGGTCACGGCCAACGGCCAACTCATGAATGCCGCCGCCTTCCGCCCGCTGATTGTGGCCAAAAACGGCGACACCACGGTGCGCCTGGCCGATGTCGCCGAGGTCCGGGACGGGGTCGAGAACAACAAGATTGCCGCCTGGTACGGCCATGACGGCGGCCTGCAGCGGGCCATTGTGCTGGCGGTGCAGCGCCAGCCCGGCGTGAACACGGTCGAGGTGGCGGACCGGGTCAAGGCGCTGCTCCCCGTCCTGAACTCCCAATTGCCGCCGGCCATCAAGCTGGAAGTGCTGTATGACCGCAGCCTGCCGATCCGCGCCTCTTCCGAAGACGCCCAATTCACCCTGCTGCTCACCCTGGGGCTGGTGGTGCTGGTGATCTTCATCTTTTTGCGCACCCTGTCGGCCACCCTCATTCCCAGCCTGGCCCTGCCGATGTCGATCATCGGCACCTTTGCCGTCATGTACCTGCTCGACTACAGCCTGGACAACCTCTCCCTGATGGCGCTGACCCTGGCCATCGGCTTCGTCGTCGACGACGCCATCGTCATGCTGGAGAACATCGTCCGGCACCAGGAAATGGGCAAGGACCGCCTCACGGCGGCCCTGGACGGCTCCCGCGAGGTCGGCTTCACCATTGTCTCGATGACGCTGTCCCTGACGGCCGTGTTCATTCCCGTGCTGTTCATGGGCGGCCTGGTCGGGCGGCTGTTCCGGGAATTCTCCGTCACCATCGGCGTGGCGGTGCTGATCTCGGGGGTGATTTCCCTGACCCTGACGCCGATGTTGTGCAGTCGCTGGCTGCGGCCGCCGGGGGCCGGCCGCCCTGGCCGCCTGGAACTCTTCTTTGAACGCCTGTTTGCCGGTTTTCTGGCCGCTTATGAGCATTCTCTGCGGCTGGCCTTGAAGCACCGGCGGCTGATCATGGTGTTTTCCCTCGCCGTGCTCGGCGCCATGGCCTGGCTGTACCAGGTGGTGCAGAAAGGCTTTCTGCCCAGCGAGGACCAGGACATGCTGTCGATCAGCACCGAGGCGTCGGAGGATATTTCCTTTGACGCCATGGTGGCGCACCAGCGCGCCCTGGCGGCGCTGCTGGTCAAGGAGGACGCCGTGGCCGGCTTCATGACCAACGCTGGCGCCCGCGGCGCCAATGGCGGCAACACCGGCCGCTTTGTCATCCACCTCAAGCCGCGCGGCGAACGCCGGCTGGGGGCCGATGCCTTGATCCAAAAGCTGCGGCCGGTCATGAACAGCGTGCCGGGCATCCGTTCCTACATCACCAATCCCGCCGGCCTCCAGATTGGCGGCCGTGCCTCCAAGAGCCAGTACCAGTACACCCTGTCCGGCCCCGATTTGGGCGAACTTATCCGGTTGTCCGGGACGATGATGGAGGGCCTGCGCGCCATTCCCGGCCTGCTGGACATCACCAGCGACCTGCAGCTCAAAAACCGCCAGGTGGCGGTGGAGATCAACCGCGACCTGGCGACCACCCTCGGCGTCTCCGTCGAACAGGTGGAGACCGCGCTGCTCAATGCCTACGGCTCCCGGCAGATTTCCACGATCTTCGCGCCGCAGAACCAATATCAGGTGATCCTGGAAGTCACGCCCGAGTACCAGGCCAACCCGGCCATCCTGGACCTGCTGTACGTGCGCTCCGCCTCCGGCCGCCTGGTGCCGGTCAAGGCACTGGCCAGCGTGCGCGAGACCGTCGGGCCGCTGACCATCAGCCATGCCGGCCAGCTGCCGGCGGTGACCCTGTCGTTCAATTTGCAGCCCGGGGTGGCCATCGGCGACGCCGTGGCCCGCATCAACGAGCTGGCGCGGCGGCAGCTGCCCGCCACCCTTTCCGGCACCTTCCAGGGCCAGGCCCAGGCGTTTCAGGATTCCCTCAAGGGGATGAACCTGCTGCTGATCCTGGCCATCCTGGTGATCTACATCGTGCTCGGCATTCTCTATGAGGATTTCCTCCATCCCGTCACCATCCTCACCGCCCTGCCGTTCGCCGGTGCCGGCGCCCTGCTGGCGCTGGTGTTGTTCAACGCCGAACTGTCGTTGTACGCCTTTGTCGGCATCATCATGCTCATCGGTCTGGTCAAGAAAAACGGCATCATGATGGTCGATTTTGCGATTACCGCGCGCCGCGCCGGCGCCAGCCCCGAGGACGCCATTTTCCAGGCCTGTAGCATCCGCTTCCGGCCGATCATGATGACCACCATGGCCGCGCTCATGGGCGGCCTGCCCATCGCCCTCGGCCTGGGGGCCGGCGGCGAGGCGCGCCAGCCGCTGGGGCTGGCGGTGGTCGGCGGCCTGCTGGTCTCCCAGTCCCTGACCCTCTATGTCACGCCGGTGTTCTATGTCTACATGGAAAAATTCCGGACCTGGCGCCGCTCATCATAGAGAAGACAAGATGCCAAGAGTTTACCGTTCAGCTTCTTTAGGCAACAAGTCTTCCGGAAGTACGGACCACGCTCCCATAATTCCCATAGCTCCCATAGTTCCCATGTCCTTAGGTAACCCGCACCCTCCAATGACCCCCAATCTTTTGTCCAAGGCAGCGTTGCTGGCAACGGTCTTGCTGGCGGCCGTGTCGGGTTCGGTCCCGGCGGCGGCCGCGCCGCCGGTGCTGGACCTGAGCCTGCGGCAGGCCGTGCTGATGGCCGTTGAGAACAACCCCGCGCTGGCCGTCCAACGCCTCGACATCCCCATCGTCCGCACCTACGAGGATGACCAGCGCGCCGTGTTCGACCCGGTCTTCACCGCCACGGCGGCCCGCCGCCAGCAGCGCGCGCCCGGCGCTTCCGAAGGCGCCGGCGAATACGATCTCTCCACCGCCCGCACCACCACCACCGCCGTGGATGCCGCGCTGAGCCAGTACCTGCCGACCGGGACCCGGATCGCCCTGGAAGCCGGCACGGCGGCCGGCCCCGACTACCTGCCCTCGGCCTGGCATGCCTCCCGGGCCGGTCTGACCGTGTCCCAGGCGCTGCTCCAGGGCTTCGGCACCGAGGTCAACCTGGCCAGCCTGCGGCAGGCGCGGCTGGACACCCGCATCTCCGAATACGAGTTCCGCGCCTATGCCGCGGCGTTTCTGCAGCAGGTCGAGGAGGCCTGCTGGGATTATACCCTGGCCGTGCGGCAGATTGAGATCGTGGACCAGTCCCTCAAGCTGGCCCGGGAGCAGCTCGCCGAAACCGACGAGCGCATCCGGGTTGGCAAGCTGGCCCGGATTGAGCGGGTGGCCGCCGAGGCCGAGGTGGCGCAACGGCTCGAAAACCAGATCAACGCCCGCAGCAACCTGGCCAACATCTGCCTGGCGCTGCTGCGCCTGCTCAATCCCGGCGGCCCGGATCCCTGGGCGTGCCAGGTGGCGATCCGCACGCCGGACGACGCGGCCCCGCCGGCGCCCGACCCGCTGGAACAGCAGGTCGCGGTGGCCCTCCGGATGCGGCCCGAGCTCAACCAGGCCAGGCTCCTGATCCAACGGCAGGTTTTGGAAGTGGTCAAGACCAAGAACGGCCTCCTGCCCAAGATGGACGCCTTCCTCACGCTGGGCAAGAGCGGCTACGCCGACTCCTTCACCGGTTCCCTGCATGGCGACCAGGGCGACGGCTACGACCTCGCCGCCGGCGTCACCCTGCAATACCCCCTGTTCAACCGCCAGGCCCAGGCGGACCACCGGCGCGCCCGCCTGGCACGCGACCAGGCCCGGGAAGCCCTGGTCAATCTCACCCAGCTGGTGCAGGTGGACGTGCGCACCGCCTATGTCGAGGTCCAGCGCGTCAATGCCCAGCTCGAGGCCACCCGCCAGACCCGCCGCCTGCAAGAGGAAAAACTGCGCGCCGAACAGGAGAAATTCCGCAACGGCAAGTCCACCAGCCTGCTGGTCGGCCAGGTCCAGCGCGACCTGCTCGAAAGCCAGATCAGCGAAGCCCGCACCCGCGCCGAATGCTTCAAGGCCCTGGTCCGGCTGTTCCGCCTGGACGGCTCCCTGCTCAGCCGCCGCGGCCTCGACGTCCCCGGCGCCGACCCGGTGGCGGCCCCGGAATAGGCCTGTCCGCCATGGGGTAGCCGGCTGGGCGGGGCCTGCCGGGCGTAATGACAAATGTCAGTTCAAGCATGCGGGAAGCATTAAGCGGATTTTGCGCCGGTAATTGCTTTTTGAAGAATCGGCATCATAGTCACCACCATGCGTGGTGATGCGTGTACGTGGGGGGGGCCGGGTACACGAATTGGGACATCACTGGGACGTGTGGCCGTTTGAACGTTCTTTCAAGGAGGAACGGGAGAGGCACATGGGGATCGGAAGGGATGTGGCCGCGGTCGCGCGGCACGGTCACGTGACGGTGTCTGGTTGGGGAACGACAAGGACGTTTGTCCGGCGGATCAGAAAGCGGTTGGTGACGGGGAGCCTAGTGGGCCTCACGGCGGGCTTGGCTCCAGTCAGCGCTTCGACGCTCCACTACGAACCGCCCACGGCCGTGGTCGAGACGACCTCCTCCTGCAATTCCGGTTCCTCGGGAGGGATTTGCGAAGGGGATTGTCCGCCCCTTAATCCCCCTTCCTCTTACACCGCAACCGATTGGAGCTCAACTCCGGCGATTCAGAACAGCACCACCATCAACGGCCCCATCAAAGTGCCGGTCGGCAGCGCCAATTCCTATGCCGTGGCCGGCACGGCCACGGACGCGGATACGGCGACATACCGAACCTACAACAAGAGCTGGCACCGCACGATTGGCTGCGATCAAGCGTCGACAGAAGAACTCACGTTGACCTCGACCGGCACGGATGCGGATACGATGGTGTTGCCTTCCTGGGCTGCCCAACGTGGCACCTTTCCCAGCAATAACCGGGGGTACTCGATGGTGTACACGGCGCCGATCTCGTCGGGAACCGATGTGATCACCGTCACCTTCAATGACCTTCCCAAAGATGTTTCTTCCGGCGACCACCTATCGGGTTCACGTGATGACAGTCCCGTGACGTCGAGTCTCTCACTGACGGTCTATGAATTGGCGACCCTGACCTCGACCGATGCCGTCGCCTGCGTTAGTTCGAACGTCACCTTCAATGCCACCACTGATCCACTGGGGGGCGAAGCGCTCGTCACTTGGTCGGCCAGCGATGCGGTGAAGACCACGGGAACTGGTGGCTCCTTCACCACTTCCTGGACCAGCACCGGGCTCAAGACCGTCATCGCCGCCTGCGGCAATGCCATTTCCAAGACCATCAAGGTCGTTCAGCCAGTCATCAAGGCGTGCCTGAAAGACACGCGAGTCGGCGGCGTCAGCAGTGGCTTGAACGAAAGCTCGTTGGTGTTCAAGCTCAACAACGTGGTCATCGACAAGGCCCGTTTGAAACTGGACTATACCCCCACGGATGGGATCATAACGACGGACTCGCCCCTGGTCCAGCTTGATGTCACCTTCACCCCGTCCTGCGGCGAGTACAACCTCACTGAAACCAATACGGTGACCGTGAACATCAACGACAATGTCAGCAATGCCATGGATACATTGCAAGAGACGTTCCAAATCACCTCCACCTCCGGCGGCGGGAACTGACGTCGGGCCGGTGGCGCCAGATCACTCGTTTTCAGAATGATCGCTCACGGAGGCACCAAGGCACGGAGGATGCGGGCCTCAAATGATTCTCCGTGACGCTGTGGTTCCGTGAGATGAAAATGATTATTTAACCATAACTAACCAAGGATAAAACAGATGAAAACATCCGTAACCATCCGTCAATCGGCCTGGTGCTGGGCAAGCCCATGGAAACTGGGCGCGGGCAGCTTGCTGGCCGCGCTGCTGGTGGCCGCCCCGGTCCAAGCGCAGGCCCAAGACGCGGCCACACCGGCCCCGGCTGCGGCCACGCCGGCCGTGCCCGCCCCCGCGCCCGCCAAGCCCGGAACGGCGGCCAGGAAAGGCATGACGCGCGAGGAGATGATCCGGCTGAACCCGACAATCCATCCCTCGGCGTTCGCCCGCACCTACGACGAGCTGGGAGTGCCGGCCGCCATTGAGAAGGCGCGTAAGGGCGACGGGGAAGAGCTGTTTCGCCTCATCCAGAGCATCGGCAAACGTCCGTTTCTTTTGCCGCCCAAGAAGACCTTGCCGACCTTCCATGCCTACCTGAAAGACCCGAACCCGCTCGTGCAATTTCTCGGGGTGCGGGTGATCGCGGGGTTGAAAGATTAATCCAGCGTCAAGCCATTGCAGGATTACATCATGGATGCGCAGAAGCAAAAGCGTGATCCCAAAATCCTGCCGCGCATGGAAGGCGTCGCCTTGGAAATGGCGCAGTCAATGGCTCTGGCCGCGTTGGGTGAAATTGACACGAAAAGTTCCATAACCCAAAAAATCCTCATCGCGGCCCTGGCCCATGACCAGCCCATGGAATGGGGCGGGGGGATTGCTCATGCCGCCCTGGCCAAGCGTGGTCGTGCAGGACTGCTGACCCTGATGGCGGAGTCGGAGCAACTCGACTGCAAGGCGCATGAAAATAGGCATCAGGTGGATTACATCAGCCATGCGGTCAGCAGCATCAAAGATCCCGCCTTGCTGCCGGATTTGTATGCCATTGGCATGAATCCCAAGTATTTCTTCCGGCTGCGCGGAGATGCCGTGATGAGCATCGGAACCATGGCAATCAAGAATTCCGAAGCGGAACAGATCATCATTGACATTGCCAAAAACAAGGATACCGACATTCGGGGGATGGCGATCAGGCAACTTGGCCGCATTGGCAGCCCCAATGCCCTGCAAGTGCTGAAAGAATTGCTAAATGACAAAAAACTTGATGACAAAACCAAGGAATCGGTTATGATCGCCTTGTTGAACTGTGACACGGATAATATGCTTAATGGTTACGTCCAACGCATTCTTTCTAGAGAAGTCCCGGACGAAAAGAAAGTTTTCATGTGCCAAATCATTCATGGAATGGACGATGCAAAATTGAAGCGCCATGTCGACAATTTGAAATATTTATTGAACACCACAGGCGCTGACGGAACACCATTAAATAATGCGAGATTGATTATTTGGTGTAAGTTATACTATATTACAAAAAATGTATGCGATGTTGAGATTGAATATGAAAGCCAAAAAGAGTTAAAAAATCAAGTACAAATATCTTCTGTAGTGAGTAATATATATAGTAAATTTTTTTCTAATATAAGGACTCCTTCTTATAATCTTACTTCAGATGAAAAGCGTATTGCCAATATGCCAAACAATAAACAATATGAAGCAATAACAAGTGATGTAATTTTACATATAAAACAATGGAAAATTTCAAAATAACACTGTCATATATAATAAGGAACAAAAAATGAAAACATTATGCTTTGTATTGGCGCTTATGATATTATCTCCGGCGGTTTTTGCGTGGGGAAGTGTATTAACTGTGGATACCCATAAAGACATTACGAAAGATGTTATAGATAATAAATTAACAAACGATATAACAGAAAATGAATACCCTGACATTATAAGATTCAAGGAGAAATTAAAAGACGGATCTGGCACGGAAAGTCATGTCATTCCTGGCGATGTCGACAAATGGGCACCACCCCCGGAATTGTGGTATACCTCCACCGCCGATGATTGTGCGTTAAAAAAGTACCAAAGCTGTGATTTTCTTGCGGCGTACTATGACCTTGGAAGAGAGTTACATCTAAGGCAGGATATTTTTGTGCCTGCACATGAGAAGGTGTGCTATCATAGTGTAGACGACATGGAACTCTTGGCACATCTATCTCATCATTATTCAAATACGACAACTCCTAAAACATTCAATCTTAACTTTCTTTATCCTGATGAAAATGGAGAATTATATACTATGGCGTTCAATTTTTGGCTCAGCGACGCCGAAGATGATGATAATTTTGACGAATTGCCCAATGACCCCGTTGATGAAGCCCAACAGGACGGCCCCAATGCGTATAATATAATGTGCACATGGGGAACCTATGGTATGCCGCCTTACTATAAAGATCTTATGGGAACGTATGTGTTACTTGAGTTATTACCAGGGCTGAACAGCGGCAATGATTTTTATGAAGAAATGAGCAGCGGTAATCTCATTATTACGTATGAGGCACTACAAGGTGCATATACTGACACTTTGAGTTTTTTAAAAGCACGCTCAGAAGGATTGCCTCCGATAATTCCAGATAATACTACTGATATCGTAAGCGTCATGCCATCATTATTTGGTCCAAACTTAGCGACGCAAATTTCATTTTCGGTGATGGAAAACCGCAAGAAAACGGTACGTATGACCATTAAGGCGTCGGAATCGGCAATCAAGGATAAAGATACCCCTCAAAATGTATGGGATGGTTCCGAAAACGCAACATTTGATTTAGATCCATGTGCCGATGCGGATCAATTGCCGTTTTGTAGCATAATTAATATCGATTGGGATGGGAGTTTGAATGCCGGCTCCTTGTCCGACGGGCAGCATACAGTGACCATTCAAGTTGAGGACGCGAATAACCAATTATCTGAAATTCGTTCTCGATCGGTGCGATATGACGCAACCAAGCCGACCGGGACGATCAAGGTGGACGGGATTTGAACAAGAGAGCCGAAACGAGGAAAGCAGAAATCTGGAAATTAACATTATGGGTTCACGATTTCAGCTTTCTTGTAGCGGTCGTTCTCGCGCCTGGAACGGCGCTTCGTTCCCGGTTCTGATGGTTGGTCTTGTCTTCGCCCAATGGGCTAGAGTATCTCAGCAGACTTCGCGCCTCTGCGTGCGGTTGGGAGGGGTGACCGGGCTATTATAAGGGAAGAAGCCATGGCGATGCCAGTAGGTTTCAGTTGGGGCACCGAGGTGTGGGCAGCCTGTTGGCGGCTGGGCGCGGGAGGTTTGGGAGCGGCGTGGTTGATGGGGTTTGGAGGCGGTCTGGCCGGGGCGGCTGGCGTGGCGCCGCCGGTGCCGGACCTGCTGCCGCCGGGGTATGCGTGGCCGGTCACGCCGCGGCCATGGGCGGGGAATGCCGCCTCTGGCGGCGGGTGCGTGGCCTGCGCAGCGGAGCGGTGCGACTGGCCGCTGACGGTGGCGGCCAAGGACAAGGTGTACCACGAGGTGGATTTTGACCGGGGCCCGGCCGCGCCGGCGCAGGGGCTGCTGCGCTTTGACGCGGGCATGGGCAAGCCGTGGACGCCGGACGGGGTCGCGGTGCTGTTGCCGGAGGGGATGGAGGGCGAGCCGAACGCGGTGGCGGCGATCGTTGGCCGACGATTGTTGCTGTTCCCCACGATGGAAGGCTGGCCGGCACTGCCGACGGAGGGAACGGAGCGGGCGTGCCGGAACGCGCCGGAGTGGGTGCTGCGGCGGCAGGAGGGGCGGCTGGTGCTGGAGCAGGCGCGGGTGCGGCGGCTGGTGTTCGAGACGGTGGATGGCGGGCGGAACTGGCGCCTGGTCCGGTTGGAGCATCCTGAAATGTCGTGGCGGACGGTGGCACTGGCGTATGACGGGGCGGGGCATGTGGTGTCGGCCACGCTACCGGGGAATCGGGTAGTGACGTTTGTATTCAATGGGGCGGGGTTGCCGGAACGGGTGGTGACGCCGTACGGGGAGGAGTGGTTGCTGGCCTATGACGGCAACGGCTACACCAGTCGGCTGCGGCTGTTCGCGGCGGGGGCGGCGCCACAGGCGGACGGGGGTGGTAGTCGCGGGCGCAAGGGCGGGGTGGGGGCGGCCCGGGCGCGCGAGCCGGCGCCGTTGCGTGAGTACCGGTACACGTATGATCCGGAGGGGCGGTTGACCCAGTTCCGTGAGATGGGGTCGGCGACGGGCACGGGCCGGTCGCGGCGGGAAACGGTGCTGCGGGAGTTCCAGGTGGAAACAGCCACGGGGCCGGACAAGGCGAATGGGACGGTCTGGACGTCGGTGGTGCGGGACATTATGGGGCGGCGGTACCGCTTCCAGCGCCAAGTGCAGGAGAAGGACGGGGACTGGCGCTTTGAGCGCGGCGAGGGCACGGGAACACAGCCGTTGGCGGCGGCGAGGGTACTGGACCGGTCGGTGATGAAGCTGGTAGCCGGCACGCGCCGGTTGACGGAAAACCAGGACGGCAAGGGTACGGTACTGGCGCGTTATGAATACGACGACCATGGCCGGCCGACGGCGGTCATCATGAAGGACAACTCCCCCTTGCGCTATGAATATGATGCGGTGGGGCGGCAGGTGGCGTTCCTAGCGGGGGAGACAGTGTTGTGGCGGCAGACGCTGGACGGCGCGGGCCATGTCTTGGGGCGGGAGACGGGGATGGGGCGGGTATCGATGGAATACGACACGGCTGGCCGTCTGACCCGGCGGCAGATGGCGGGGAAATGGGATTGCCGGTATGAGTACGGCGCGGACGGTTTGCTGGCCGGGATGCGGGTGAATGACGCGGAGCACCGGTTCCAGATTGACGCGGCCGGGCGGTTCATCGCCTACCGGGAGCCCGGCGGAGCGTGGACGTTGTGGCGATATGACGACTGCGGCCGGGTGGCGCGGATGCGAGAGGTGCCGGCGGCGGCGCCAGGGGGTGTCGGGCTAGATGCGGCGGCGGCCTGGGCGCTGCCTGTGGATACGAAAGATCAAAAGCCGGAGGTCAGGGCGGTGGAGACGCGATGCGAATATGACCGGGACGGGCGACTGATCCGCCAGTGGCATTCCACCGGCCGTGAGGAACGCTACCGCTACGATTGCTGGCGTTTGGTGGCGGTGACGGGGGCGGACGGGCATGAGCGGCGCCTGCGCTATGATGCCAACCACAAGCTCGTGGAGCAATTGGAGTTCAACCGGAACGGCCAGTTGACGGCGCGCTGGGGGTTAGACAGTGCGGGGCTCTGGACGCGTGGATCGGCCACGGCGCTGGCGGCGTCACCGCGTCCGGCTCCGAAAACGATGGTAGCGGCCGGGAAGGCCGATCCGAAACCGATGAAGGAAACCGCGAAATCCGGGGCGCTGAGTGTGGTTCAACCGGTTGCCCGTGCGGCGCCGGTCCGCGGCGACGGAACGCAGACGGGAAAAGCCGATGCGCACGGTACAGGAAAGGCCGGCGTGGCGGCGTTGACGGTGACGGGAACCCAAGGGCGTGACGCCAAGCCGCGACGCAATGCCAGGGGCGCCTTCCCGATGGCGTCATCCGGCGTTTCCAACGCTGGACGTCCGCCGCGGCACGTCTTGCCGGCGGCCGCCGGATCCGATGAGGTGGGCGGGGCGACGCGGACGGCGGTGGAGCTGGCGCTGGCCCCTGCGGGCGCGGAGTTGCCGGACGCGGAACTGAAGAACGGCCTGGTGCTGTTCGTGTCGAAAGGGTGTCCGAGCTGCAACTGGTTGAAATGGGAATGGTTGCCGGAGTTTTTGGCGGCACATCCCGGCATCCGCGTGTATGCGGCGGACATGGATGGCGAGGCGGGGTTCAAGCTGCTGCTCCGGCTGGAGAAGGCGGTGGGCGCGCCGCCGGAAGACGGCGGCCTGCCGGCGGTCTGGTGGCGGGGCCGCCTCCATTACGGCACGGCGGCCATTGCGCAACTGAAACGGTAAACGTGAGGATGGTTACAATGAAGTAGGGAATGGCGGGGAAGGAAAAACCTTTTGAGGAAAGGTTTTTCCTTCCCCGCCGCCCCATCTTTTTCCAAACCTGTTTGTGTACTATCAAATTGCCATGCAATTTGATAGATGTAAAAGTAGGAATGTCGCGACGAGTTTATCTGGTTTCGGTTATGTACAAGGGATGGTGATGTTCCTCAGCGGCCTCTGCGGGAGAAAAATGCGATGAAATCATGGATGCGGCGGGCTCAACTTTGGGACGTGCTGGCGGTTGCGGCGGCTTGGCTGGGACTGGTACCTTGGTGTTGTGCGGAGGACGCCGCCGCGCGGCTGCGGGAGATGGAAGCGGCGGGGCGGTGGCCGCAGGTGGCGGCGCGGTTGCGGACGGAATTGGCGAAGCCGGGGCTGGGGGGCGAGGCTCGGACACGGCTGGTTGCCGGCTTGGCACGGGCGTTGCGGATGCAGGGACGTTCCGTCCAGGGCTTGAAGGTGCTAGACGCGTCGGATGAAGAAACGCGGACGGCCGTACCCGTCCTGTATGAGCGTGGACGCTGCTTGGTGGCCGTGAAGGAATTGCGGGCCGCTCTGACGGCGTTCCAAGGGTGCCGGCACGCGACGGAGCTGCGGACGCGTTGTCTGGCCAATGTGGCGGCAGGCGACCTCGGCTGTCAGTTGGAGATGTATTCGGAGGCCATCGCCGTGTTGGAACAGGTCTTGGCGGAGCAAAGCGGGTTTTCGGGGCCGGAGCTTGAGCAGGATGAGGAGTTAAAGGAAGCTTTGGCGGGCGTGCCGTCGTTGTTGGAGCAAGCGCGGGAGGGCTGGGTAAGCGTGGCGTTTGGCAACGAGTACTGGCAATACCGGCTGGCACGGCGGGCGGCGGCACGCGGCGAGTTCCAAAAAGCGGCCGACCGTTACGCCGGCATTCGCCTGCCGGTGCTGGCGGACGCCGCGGGCTGCTACCGGGCGGCGTGCCTGGCCCGGTTGGCTGGAGACGCCCGCGGGAACAAGGCCGCGCTGGCCGCCTATGACACGTTCATCAATGCCCAGCCGGACGGCCTGTACCGCGAGGAGGCACGACTGGATCGGATGCTTTTTCTGGTGGGAACCGCGGTCGCCGTCAAGGATTGGAAAGTAATCCGGCGTCAGGCGCGGGAACTGTTGGAGCTGCTTGACCGTTTGGAGGCAGCCGAGGCGGGAGAGGATGCCAACGTGGTGTTGGAGAACATCCTGGCCCGGAGCCGGCCCCCCGTCGGGGAAGAGGACCGCGAACGGTTACTGAAGGTACTGGAAAGTTTTGCGGGCGGCCGGGAATTTACCGAACGGGATGCGGCCAATAACCGGATTCGGAAGGTCAACGGCCCGGAGCGCGTGGTCAACCGTCTGACCAGTCCGTGGCTGGTCGGCTATGTTCGGGTGCAGACCCTGTTGGTTGATCTTTTTGCCGCTTGGCGGACTGGCGACCACGCGGGAATGGAGAAGGCACTCGCAGGGTTGGAAGCGGCTGAAGCGCGGGATGGGGCCGGGCCGTTCCTGGGCCCCGGAGCGGTGCCGCATCTGCGCGACGGCATGCTGGCGGACGCCCTGATTCTGCCGGCGACGGTTTGGGCCAGGCTGGACGGGGCGAAAGCGGAAACGGTGCGTCTGGGGTGGTTTTTTTATGTGGCGGGCGATTATGCGTTTGCGCGCCAGTTGTTTCGCAACCTGTTGCCGTCGGAGCATGGGCCGCGTCCGACTGCGGTCTCGGATGCGGCCAGGATTGGTGTGGCCTGTTGCCGGTTTCGCGAGGGGGATGTCCGGGTGGCGGTGGACTGGCTGCAACAGGTCAAGCCGCACCGGGACGATGGCGGGCTGGCAGCGTTTTCCCGCATTCTCTTGGCTAACTGGGTCGCTGCGTCTCCAGGACAGGAGCACGAGGCGTTCATGTTTTACCGTGAAGCGGCAACCGACCAAGAGGCGTCGTCGGAAGTGGTGGCGCGGGCCTGGTTGTCGTTGGCCGTTTGCGCGGCGAATTACCAACGCGGGGATCTGTGTCGGGAAGCGGTGTCCCAACTCCGACGGCGGATGCCCCGGACGGCCTGGTTGGCCTCAGCATCCGCCATCGCCGGCCTCATGGATGCGGATTCCGCGGGAACGAAGGCCCCCTCCCGGGTACATGACGTGGTCAAGCATCTGATCGTGCCTGGTGGTGGCGGCGACCTTGACCGTGACGTGGAAGCGGTGGAACCGGGAGATGTCCTGCGTTATCGGGTCACTGCGGCACCTCGAACCCCGTGTATCGTGGTCCGCCGGTTTCAGCTCCGTCTCAGCGAGCTGGAACCCCAGCCGCCACCGGCCGAGGGGCGGGAAGTGACCTTCCTGCGGGTGCCGCTCCTGGCGGCCCTCGGCGGCGAAACAAAGAACGCCCGCCGCCAGGCCGGCCCGGCGGAACAGACAAAGCCGGGCGGGCAAGTCGAGTGATGGCTGTTCCCACGCTGGAGTATGGTCACGGGTTTGCCCGGGCCGTACACGCTATAGTATGCCCCGGTTCCCGGTCCGGTCCGGCGGCAATGGTGCCGGTCGCGGCTGTCCCAACTTGCAAGGACCGGGCCAGCTTTCCGCATCATGGCTGACGACGACGACGAACGCCCCGAAAAACCCGAGCTTGCGGAGTCCGCCCCCGGCGGGCCCGAGACTACTGACGCCGTGGCGCCGGCATCCGACACTCCTGACGCCGCTGGTGGGGGCGTCCCCGCCGGCGAGGCCCCCGTCCCCCAGTCCCCGACCGCCTGGATGGAGGGGGAGGACGGGCTGCGCGACCTGATGGCGCGCCATTTCATCGAGTACGCCTCCTATGTCATCAAGGAGCGCGCCATCCCCGACGTCAACGACGGGATGAAGCCGGTGCAGCGCCGCATTCTGCACTGCCTGCTGGAGCTGCATGACGGCCGCTTCCACAAGGTGGCCAACGTCATCGGCAGCACCATGCGCTATCATCCCCACGGCGACGCCTCGATCGGCGACGCCCTGGTGGTGCTGGCCAACAAGGAATTCTTCATCGACAAGCAGGGGAATTTCGGCAACATCCACACCGGCGACCCCGCCTCCGCCGCCCGTTACATCGAGTGCCGGCTGAGCCCGCTGGGACGCGAGGTGCTGTTCAACCCGGAAATCACCGAGTTTGTCGATTCCTATGACGGCCGCAACCGCGAGCCGGTGACCCTGCCGGCCAAGGTGCCGGCGCTGCTGATGATGGGCGCCGAGGGCGTGGCGGTGGGCATGACCACCAAGGTCTTTCCCCACAATTTCACCGAGCTGCTGCAGGCCCAGATCGCCATTCTGCGCGGCGAGCCGTTCCAGGTTTTTCCGGATTTTCAGACCGGCGGCATCATGGACGCCTCCGAGTATGCCGACGGGGCGGGGCGCGTCCGGATCCGGGCCCGCATCGAGGTGGTGAACGAGAAGACCCTGGTCATTCGCGAGGTGCCGTTCAGCACCACCACCGAGTCGCTGATCGCCTCCATTGAGGACGCGGTCAACCGTGGCAAGCTCAAGATCTCCTCGATCAACGACTACACCGCCGAGCGGGTTGAGGTCGAGATCACCCTGCCGCGCGGCGTCTACGCCGACGAGACGGTCACCCGGCTCTACGGCTATACCGACTGCGAGATCAACCTCACCTCCAACCTGACCGTCATCAAGGACAACCGCCCGGTCCAAATGACCGTTTCCGAGGTCCTGCACCACAACACCGACAAGCTGGTCGAGGACCTGCGCCGCGAATTGGAGATCGAGCTGGGCAAGCTCAACGACCGCTTCTTCGAGAAAAGCCTGGCCCAGCTGTTCATCGAGCACCGCATCTACAAGCGGATTGAGAAAAGCGAGACCCTCGAAGCGGTCCAGCACGAAGTCCGCAGCGGCATGGAACAGCTGCTCGCCGACTACTTCAAGGAGCATGCGGCGCGCTTCAAGATCCTGGAATACCACGGCAAGACCATTGACATCCCGCCGCCCCGCGAGCGCCCCATCACCGACGCCGACATCGAAAAGCTGCTGCAGTTGCAGATCCGCCGCATCTCCCTGTTCGACATCAACCGCAACCAGCAGGAGATCGATGACATCCTCGCGCTGATCGGCACGGCCCAGGACAACCTGGCCCATCTCAAGCGCTTCACCATCAAGTTCATCGAAAACCTGATCAAGAAGTACGGGCACCTGCATCCGCGCCACACCCAGGTGGGCGACTTGGCCGCGGTCAATGTCCGCGAAGTCGCCCTGCGCAATCTCAAGGTTGGCCATGACAAGAGCGGCCAGTTCGCCGGTTACGGGGTCAAGAACTCCAACAAGGACCAGGAACCGCTGGCCTGCAGCGAGTTTGACCGCCTGGTGCTGCTGCGCAACGACGGCGTGTTCAAGGTCGTGCCGATGGCGGAAAAGCTCTACGTCGGCCCGGTCAAGCAGGTGCTGCTGGCCGACCGCTACCAAGTGTATTCCATGCTCTACCGCGACCGCAAGAGCGGCGTCTATTACGCCAAGCGCTTCCGCATCGACAGCTACATCATGGACAAGGAGTACCGCACCCTGCCGGAGAACTGCCTGATCGAGGCGCTCTACACCAACTACGGGGTGGTGGTCAACTGCGAGTTCGTCCCCAAAAAACACCAGCGCACGACGCAGGTCGAGGTGGATTTCGACACCGTTGAAATCCGCTCCGCCAGCGCCCGCGGGTTCCGGGTCACCGAGCACGAGATTGCCCGCATCATCCAGGTCAAGCGCGGCTCCGCCACCCTTCAGGCGGAGGCGGGCGGAGAGACGCCGCCGGCCGCGGCCGGTGATGCCGGTGCTCCGCCGGCCGCCCCTGAAGCCGCCCCGGGTTCCCCGCCGGCGGCTCCGGCGGCCCCACCCCCGGCGCCCGTGGCGGACTCCGCAAGCCCGGAACCAGCAGAGACGGCTGATGAGCCGCCGGCCCGGGAGCGGAAGACCCCGGGGAAGCCCGGCAAGCGTGGCGGCAAAAAGGCGGCCCCAACCGCCCCGGCCGCCGAACCGCCGCCGCCGCCCCCGGTACCTTCGTCCGTCGGCCCCGGCCGCAAGCCGCGGAAAAAGGCCACCGCTGCCGAGGTTCCCGCTCCGCCGGCGGCCGTGACACCCCAGGCCGCCAGGACGGCGGCAAAACCGGCCGCCACTCCGCCGCCCGCCGAGCTGTTGTCCATGCCCGAAGAGGTGGAGGCGCCGCCGGCCGACGCACCCGTCCCCAAAAAACGCGGGGACGCCACCACCCGCCCGCCCGCCACCGCCAAAACGCGCCCCCCCAGGGGCGATGCCAAGGCCGGCGGAACCCCGGGCAAACGCATCGACGAGGATACACCGTTTTTCCTTGAATAATAACAGGTTGGGGCAACCCTTTTGGAAAAGGGTGCTCCCAACATCTTTATTTAGAAAGGCACCGCTTATCATGGACAGGGTCAAGATTGGGGTGATTGGGGTGGGGGCGTTGGGTAAGCATCACGCGCGGTTGTACGCGGGCTTGCCGGACGTGGAGCTGGTCGGCGTCTATGATCGTGACGCGGCCACCGCGGAGCGGGTGGCCGCCGAGCACAAAACGCGCGCCTTTGCCACCGTCGAGGAACTGGCGGCCCTGGTGGACGGCCTGAGCGTGGCGGTGCCGACCGACAAGCACCATGCGGCGGTCAAGCCGCTGCTGGCGGCAGGCAAGCATATTTTGGTGGAAAAGCCGCTGACCACCACGGTGGCCGAGGGGCGGGAACTGGTCGCCCTGGCCGCCGCCCGCAAGCTGGTCCTGCAGGTGGGGCACGTGGAGCGGTTCAACCCGGTGCTGGAATGCCTGGACCGGACGCCGGGCGAGGCGCGCTTTATCGAGGCGCACCGGCTGGCGCCCTATCCGCCGCCGCGCCCCGGCCTGCTGCCACGCGGCACTGAGGTCAGCGTCGTGCTCGACCTGATGATCCATGATCTGGACATCCTGTTGTATCTGGTGCGCAGTCCGGTGGTGCAGGTGGATGCCGTCGGTGTGCCGATCCTCAGCCGGAGCGAGGACATTGCCAACGCCCGCATCCAGTTCGCCAACGGTTGCGTGGCCAACGTGACCGCCAGCCGGGTCAGCCAGGAGGCGATGCGCAAGATCCGCGTGTTCAAGACCCAGGCCTACTTGTCGCTCGACTACGGCACCAAGAAGGGGGAGACGGTGTTCCTGCAGGACCGGAAGCTGGTGCGCCAGGAGATCGCGGTCGAGGACGCCAATGCCCTCGAATTGGAGCTGGCGGATTTTGTCCGGTGCATCAGTGAGGCCCGCCAGACCGGCACACCGCCCCAGCCCCGGGTCAGCGGCGAGGACGGCCTGCAAGCCCTGGCCCTGGCCGGAACCATCCTGGAACGCATCCGCGCCGCCGGCCTGGCCATGCCCAAATCCGCCCTTTAAAACGACCGATGTTGGGAACCACCCTTTTTCAAAAGGGTGGCCCCAACATTTGTCCATGGGGATTATGAATTGATTTGGGTCAGGCGGAGTTTGTTTTGTCCGTCCGCCCACGTCGCACCCTTGTCCTCATCGGAGCCCCTGATAGTGTTCGACGATTGCCCGGTAAGCGTCGCATCTGACGCATATTGAAGGCGGCGGCGTCCGGGTGAATAGTAAGAGCCAGCCACGGGGAACGCCCCATGGCTGGCTCTTTGGCATTTATGGCGGGATTCAGGCTGGCTTGTTGGC
>JBAZJM010000040.1:0-21847 GCA_041651315.1 Lentisphaeria bacterium
CCCGCCTCCTCTTCATCGGCATCCTGCTGTTCACCCACATTGAAAAAACGTTCATGGACACGGTATGAGGCAAATGTCGAATGTTGAACGCTGAATTTTGAATGTCGAAGGAAAAAACGCCGTGATGCGTGACACGTAAAGCGTGAACCGTGACCCCTGATTTTCCGAGCCCGGAACGTCAGTGACGGGTCAAATAAACGTGAGACAGGCAATCGTGCCTGTCCCGGCGTTCCGTAAAGCGGCGACCCCGACAACCGCTCCCCCCTTCAACATTCAACATTCGCCATTCATCATTCAACATTGCATTGCCGCTTCCCAACGAACGCCCCGTCTTTCCGAGCCGCGAACGAAGCGCCACTCCTGGGCGCGAAAGTGACCGGTCAAAACAAACGGTGTTATAATGGGCAACAAATAAAGGAAATTCACCGTGAAGTCACCAACTATGCCCTCCCCCAAGGCCCCCCCCCGGCAACAAGCATCCGCGCAACACGGTTGCATTGTTCCAGACAAAAAAATGCTGGGGAAATTTGTTGCCTTGCGCTCGTTTGCGGACAATACTGTGGTGGCGTCCGGAACAGATGCGGGCAGGGTAATGCAAGCGGCCAAGCGCAAAAAAGTTAAATCCCCAGTGGTCATGTTTATTCCCGCCAAGAAAATGGTGTGCATGTATTGAGGGGGCCATGAAAAAAGTAACCTACCCCTTCCGCCCACTTTCGCCGTGCGATGGTCCACACCCATACCTGCCGGTCAGAATAACCAACCCGCACACCGGAAAATGCTGTGACGCTTACGGATTGATTGATACCGGGGCAGATGCTTGTTTTATTCCCGGTTGGCTGGCAAAACAGCTCGGGCATGACTTGGCCAAAGGTATTAACCCCGCAAAAATCATGACGGGAAATGGCGAGGCAATGGCAGCGGAACATACCATGCGACTTGAAGCCAAGGATGGCAGCGGAGAGACCGTGTTTGTCGTTGAAAACGCACTCATTCAAGTGATGCCCAATCTTAACATTATTCTTCTTGGCGTTTCCATGTTCCTTGAATCCTTAGTACTTACGGTCAACTATCCCAAGCAAACGTTTTCCATCGAGTAAACCCAAAATGAATGTCGAAGGAAAAAACGCCGCGAGGCGTAAAACGTGAACCGTGACGCGTGACGCGTGATTTTCCGAGCCCGGAACGTCAGTGACGGGTCAAATAAACGTGAGACAGGCAATCGTGCCCGTCCCGGCGTTCCGCAAAGCGGCGACCCCGACAACCGCTCCCCCCTTCAACATTCAACATTCGCCATTCATCATTCAACATTGTATTGCCGCTTCCCAACAAACGCCCCCATCTTTCCGAGCCGCGAACGAAGCGCCACTCTTGGGCGCGAAAGTGACCGGTCAAAGACGCCACCGTTCAACAGATAACAGTTCCCCAATCGGCGCCCTAGGCTGTCTGCGGTTTCGACGCAGCCTTCGTCCGGGCCGGCTTTGACCGGCGGTATCAGGGCGGCGTCGAAGCCGCCGGCACTCCACGGAGGCTTCGCCTCGGGTTTTTAGGTTAAACATCACGTCTCACCTCCCAAAAGTTGCCCATTCCTCCGCCATCCACCTTTCATCAATCCTCTCCCGCATTGCCCTTCCGCCGGAGTATCGTCCCTAAACTCGGGAGCCCGACAGCATGAGCAAAACTATCAACATGGATGAGTTGACCACCTCCGAAAAAATCCTCCTGGTCGAGGAACTATGGGACGATATCGCCACCCGTCATCCCGACGATGTTCCGCTCACCGCCGCCCAACAACAGGATCTGAAACAACGGCTGGCGTATCTCCAGCAAAATCCGAATTGTCGCCATTTATCACACCCATCGTCCCCCTAGAGACTGGAAAATAAGAACCGTGAAGCGTGAGGCGTAAAACTCCACTTTCCCAATCAGCTTTCCATTTTTACCCGTCACTCACGTTCCGGGCTCGGATGTTTCCGCCATGCCAACCTCTTCTTGTTTGCCGTTTCCGGCGCGCCACGCGCCAAGAACGGCAAACAAAAAGGTTTGAAAAGGGTTGGGGGCGGCGGGGGAAGGGGAAAACTTTCCTCCCATCCCAAAGCAAATGTTGAATTTTGAATGTCGAAGGAAAAAACGCCGTGACGCGTGAAGCGTGTTTTCCCGAGCCCCCGTCTTTCAGAGCCGCGAACGAAGCGCCACTCCTGGGCGCGAAAGTGACCGGTCAAATGCGCCACCGTCCAAAGGGGACAACAAGTTTCCCCGTCCCTCACGTTCCGGGCTCGGAAAGAACGTGAGACCGGCAATCGTGCCTGTCCCGGCCTTCCGCAAAGCAGCGGCCCCGTCAGCCGTCCCCACTTCAACATTCAACATTCGACATTCATCATTCAACATTTTCCCCACGTTCCCTATGAGCAACGATACCGTCATCCAAGTCGACTCCGTTTCCAAGCGCTACCGCCTCGGCGTGGTCGGCACCGGCACCCTGTCGCACGACCTCAACCGTTGGTGGGCCCAGCTCCGCGGCAAGCCCGACCCGTACCTCAAGATCGGCGCCAATCAACATTCAAAATTCAATATTCAGCATTCAACATTAAAAAGCCCCGCCGAGGACGACGATCCCGACTACACCTGGGCCCTGCGCGACGTCTCCTTCGAGGTCAAGCAAGGCGAGGTCCTCGGCATCATCGGCCGCAACGGCGCCGGCAAGAGCACCTTGCTCAAGATCCTGAGCCGCGTCACCGCCCCCACCACCGGTGAAATCCGCGTCAAGGGCCGCATCGCCTCGCTGTTGGAAGTCGGCACCGGCTTCCATCCCGAGCTGACGGGTAAGGAAAACATCTTCCTCAACGGCGCCATCCTCGGCATGACCAAGGCCGAAATCCGCTCCAAGCTCGACGAGATCATTGCCTTCGCCGAGGTCGAGAAATACATCGACACCCCGGTCAAGCGCTACTCCTCCGGCATGTACGTCCGCCTCGCCTTCGCTGTCGCCGCCCACCTCGACCCCGAAATCCTCATTGTCGACGAAGTCCTTGCGGTCGGCGATGCCGAGTTCCAGAAAAAATGCCTGGGGAAAATGCAGGATGTGGCCGGACAAGGACGGACAGTCCTTTTCGTCAGTCACAACATGGCGGCAATTCGCAACCTGTGTAATAAGGCCATTTTGCTCCAATCTGGAACAGTAAGGGTGTCGGGTGAAGCCGATGACTGCATAGGCGCATACATGTGCACTTCGCGATCTAATCGCGTTGATTTTAGCGGACAACTCGTTAAAAACGCGCAAATAATTCAAGAAGACAATACTATGGTTCTGCGTGTTCAATACTCATTGCCGCATCCCATTGCCTTGCCTTGTCTTGGTTTTCTTATCACCGACACCGGTGGCACGCCACTGTTTGGGGCCAACCCGAAGGAACAAGGGGTCGGACGCCCAGCATTTCCCAAATCTGCGGGATGTGTCTGCGTACGCATCAAGTCTCCAAAGCTCCGTTCTGGTCGATATGGCGTCTCCCTTTGGTTCGGTGATGGACAGAAGGATTTCTTCACCTCACCGAATTGCCTGCAGTTTGAGGTCGTCAATATCGACAACCCCAAAGAACAACCGGGACGTGCCGTTGGCGCTGTAACGCCTGAGTGTGATTGGCTTTTCGAATAACAAGATCGTCCGACATGGCCATGCAAAAACAGCCTAGCGTTGTCCATATTCTTGCCGATCTGGTTGTCGGTGCACGGAACGCCCCGTCCTGGCACTCCCCGGCCAGCCAAACCTAAAGTCCTGTCGTCATCATGTGATAACCATACGACCAGCAAAATCCCGATGTCTCAAGATTTTCTCTGATTGCGGGCTTCTTGTTCACTCATGTCCCATTGCCTGGCCCGTCAAAGATATTATCTCCTGGCGCATTTGCCGCCTCCTCCGGTTGGCCGCCAAGATAACCATTGAACGCCGATTCAGCCGGCAACTCCAGCGCATGGGTGCGAAGATACACAAGCATGCACAAGTGACAGGTGCTTTGGGGAACCAACCCTACAGCGGATGATGACGTCAACCCCAATCTGCCAAAAGCTTCTGGAACGGTACACATCACCGTGAATTTTCAAGCCGAGTGCTGAAGCATGCCGACTACGCCACGGCGATCCGCGCCTACTTGACGTTGCTGAAGAATTGTCCCTGGCATCGGCCTTGCTTGCGTTCACTGATACGGCCCGTGCTTGGATACATCAGATGGAGGGATACTAAATGCCAGCAAGCATAGCGGTGATCATTCCCTGCTACAATCAAGGCCAGTACGTTGCGGAGGCAGTGGACAGCATCTTGCGGCAGTCGTATCAAGATTTCGAGATCATTGTCGTCAACGACGGCTCAACCCAGCAAGCAACCAACGATATTTTGTCACGCTTTGAACGGCCCAAGACGCGGATTCTGACAACCTCCAACCAAGGGCTCTCGGCGGCACGAAATAATGGCATAAAGGCAAGCTTATGTCCGTACATCTTGACACTGGATGCGGATGACCTGTTTGAACCGACCTTTTTGGAGAAAGCGGTGGCAGTGTTGGACACGCGCCCGGAAGTGGGAGTCGTCACATGTTGGGTACAATCCTTTGGTGCCATGAGCCACCTCTGGCGTCCTAAAGGCGGCAACGTCAGAAATTTTCTAGTCGTCAGCAACAGCTGTGGAAATGCGCTGTTCCGCAGGGTTTGCTGGGAACAGGTTGGTGGTTATAACGAGGCCATGCGGGAGGGTTTTGAAGATTGGGACTTCTGGCTTTCCGTAACCGCACAAGGCTGGCTGGTGCATACGCTCCAGGAAGCTCTTTTCCTCTACCGGCGAACCCCCGGTTCGATGTTCTTCACCGCCCAAAAGCAACGCCTAAAACTAATCCGCCGCCTGGTGGAAAATAACAAAGCCGTATTTGTCCAGCATGTTGTTGACTGCATGGAGGCCCAGGAACAGCGTGCGCAACGGCTGGAAACCATCATGGAAGGCCGGATCCGCGCCTATGAAACCTCTACGGCGCTGAGGCTTGGCCGTTTTCTGCTGCAGCCGGCCTGGAGTGCCAGACGACTATTAAAGCGCATAACCAAAAAAGACAAATGACAACACGCCTGGGGTTGACGTTTTTTCATGCTGCAAGCCGACACCGCGCGACGGCGCAACGATTTATCACCCCCGAATGGACGCTTGGACAAAAAACGTCACTCTCCTATGGTTGACAAATTATCAGCACCCCACGTCGTGTTGCTAACTGGCAAATATTCCGTCGGAGGCATACGCCGTTACTGTGATGATCTAAGCGAGACCTTGGCGGGTCTCGGCCATCAGGTCTCGATCATCTCGGTAGGTAACGAGGCTAGCATCGAGCCTGCCGCCAGAACCGCGCGCGTCCGCATCCTCCCGTTGAGGATAAAAACACCACAAGGCACGCTTCGTCACCTTCTCGGCATGGCGCGTTTTTTGGCCAAAATGAAGCCTGATGTTATTCTGCTCAACCACTGCTTTTGCTTGAGTCCTGGCCTGGCACTCCTCCCGCGCAAAACGCGGATTGTGCCGGTTTTGCATACGGATTATGAAGTGGCCTACCGGAAAACGTTGGCAAATCCGCTCAACTGGAATGTTGCCATTGCGCCGAGTCCAGGCATCCAACGCGCCGCCCAAGCTTATTGCCAGAAACGGCCAGTGATATGCATCCCGCACGGCGTCCATACCTGTGCGCTGGAAACGCTCACGTCCCTTCGTGCGCCGCACCGCCAAGATCCGTTCCGTTTGTGTTATGTGGGGCGGATAGAACAACAGAAAGGGGTGCTATTAATTCCCGAGATCCTCGCTGCCACCCGTCAGCAGTCGTTGCATATTCACTGCACGTTTATCGGCGATGGGGACGCACGTCCAGCCGTGGAAAAACGAGTCGCCGAATTGGATTTGCAAAAACATGTGACGTTTTTGGGGATGGTACAACCAGACAAAATAGCCGATTATCTATTCGATCAACATGTATTGCTGGCACCATCCAATTTTGAGGGTTTTGGCCTGACCATCGTCGAAGCACAGAGCTGCGGTTGCGTTCCCGTGGCTTCACATTTACCCGGCGTTACGGATTTCACCGTCAACGCTGGCGATAGCGGGTTTCTGGTCTCACCACGCACTCCCCCGCGCTTTGCTGAGGCGATCGCCAAGCTCTACCACGATCCAGACTTGTGGTCACACTTCAGTCATGCTGGTTGGGAGTTGGTCAAACAAAAATTTTCACTTGAACGCATGGGCCTCAATTATCGGAAATTAGTGCAGGATTTATTGGCGGATTGTTATCCTCTCCCCTTGAAATATCACAGCCGAGTGCCGATTTCACCGGAATTCTTTTTTTCCGCTGAAGACGGTATTTTCCCAAGCCTCGCTCGGCGAGCCATTAGGCGCCTGCAATGGCGATAGAAAAAGACTCATACAGAAGTATAGGAATGCCTATATCTTTCCCGTTTCTCCGGCAATACCATTAAGATTGGCCGTTGCTTTATCGCAATATTTTACTTATCCATGAACCAAATGCCTTCTCCCATTTCCATCGCCCTCGGTGCTGACGAGCGTTACGTGCCCGGCCTCCTGGTCACGGCCATCAGCATTCTTTTCAACACCGCACCTGAACAGCCTGTCGATTTTTTTATTCTCGACGCCGGCATCACCGGCAAAAGCTGGCGGAGACTGCAACGACTCATCACTAGGTATTCCCCCCTCAGCACCCTGATGCGGCTCAAGCCGGATCTGTCCCTGTTCCGTGACTGCCCGTCGCTTGCGCGCGGGACAAACTCCAGCCTCAGTTGTTATGCCCGGCTGTTGTTGCCGGAGTTGGTGCAACGGGACCGCCTGCTTTACTTCGATGTGGACATGCTGGTGTTGAAAGATGTCCGCGAGCTTTGGGCGCTTGGCTGCAGCCACCATACCGCCATGGCCGTCTACGAGCCCGGAGTCACCCTGGCCAGAGATTGTTCGTGGCTGGCCAGCGACGATCCGGACCGGCAATTGCCCTATTTCAATTCCGGCGCCATGGTCCTAAACTTGGCCGCTTGGCGCGCCCATGGGCACACCGCAACCGTCACCCGGCTGGTTCGTGAGCACGGCAAACGCATGGTAACCCATGACCAGACGGTGTTGAACTATCTCCTGCGGCATGAGACGGGACAACTCGACGTCTCCTGGAACTGTTTCTGCGTGGGCGACATGCCGGCCGCGGTCTATATGAACCCGGCGGGCTTGGTGGTGCACATCACCCACAGCAAGCCATGGCTGACTTTCAAAAATCTTCCCGGCTGTTTGCTGTGGCTGATGTTTTATAATCGTTATGTGGGCACAATTCCCGCCACTCTCCGGTTTGGGTTATTATGGCGCACCTGGAAATGGTCCAATTTCCGGTCGGTGTTGCGGATATTGCTTGAATCCTGTTTGTTGAAGGCGGGGCCTCCCGCGCGACGATTACTGCAATTTTGGCTCGACCATTCCCCTGAGCATCAGATAAAAGCGCACTGGCTCCGCATATGGCGTGCCAAGGATGTGATGCGACAGCCTTCCTGATCCCTCCCGACGAGGATTGAAATCTTTGGTTTCAAAAAGCAACCATCCCAACCACGCGCCGCAACATTATGCCTATTTGGACGCCCTGCGCGGCTGGGCGATTTTGGCGGTGATCGCTCATCACTGCGGCAACGCCGCGCTGTGCAAGGGCCAGTGGCCTTTCCTGCTGAGCGCCGCCGGGGCCCGCGGCGTACAGTTGTTCTTCGCGGTCAGCGCGATTACGCTGTTGATGTCCATGGACAAACGAAGCCAGTGGGAACAACACCCCGTAAGAAATTTTTTTGTCCGCCGTTTTTTCCGCATCGCCCCGCTGTTTTGGGCCGGCATCGTGTTTTACAGTTGCATTCCGACCTCTTGGTGCAGTCCCCCAGAATGGTTACCCATCGTGCTCTCGGCAACGTTTCTGTTTCCACTGTGGCCCCCAGCCCACGCTTCGGTAGTGCCAGGCGGATGGTCCATCGGCGTCGAAATGTGTTTTTACGCAATCTTCCCCCTGATGCATCGCCATATCACCAGCATGAATCGCGGGCTTGTCGCACTGCTTTTGGCGACGATTGCAATTGTGCCGCTCAATCTTGTCGAAAAAATGCTTTACATGAAGTTGCGACCGGAAGCCGTTCATTACCTTGAAGGCCAGTTTCGTTTTTATTGGTTTCCCAATCAATTCCTTGTGTTTGTCGTTGGTTTTGTCGCCTATTTTGCCATCCGGCAACATGCGGTTCCCCTGGCCGGCTCGCCTTCCCTGAAACGACGGTCCTGGATAATGTTGGTTCTCGCGCTTTACCTGCTCTTTGGCCTCGCCTTTACGGGGCACAACATCATCATTCAAAAACACTTCACCTTCGCCTGCGGTTTCGGTCTCCTTGCTTGGGCGCTGTCGGTGAATAACTGCTTCGCCTTGGTCAACCCCGTCACCCGCTTCATCGGCAAGATCAGTTACAGCATGTACATCTGGCATTTCGCACTCATTGACTTGCTTGGCGGTTGCTACGGCGAACTTGCGCCGTGGTTTCCCCTTCCCCCCGGCCACGACATCCCGCGCTGGACCTGCATGGCCGCCATCACCTTTGCCCTCGCCATTCCCGTCTCCTATCTTTCCTACCGGTTCATCGAGGAACCGGGGATGGCCATCGGCAAGCGGCTGATCCGGAAATTGGAGGCATCCCCAACCTGATTATTTTCAGCCTAAAATGGTCTTCGAGGGAATGTATGATGAAATTAATTTACAACACGGCCAATAAAATATTGAATGTTGTAGGGCTGTAATTGGTATTACAGCGCAACACCATTCTCCTTCCCAAACCAACAACGGTTCCGGACAGTGATCGATGTACAGGTATCGAATGGAATCCCGAGAGCATAGAACACGTCATCACCGCGTTGTTGCCCCAATACGCATCCGAGCTTAACGGCATACCACGTGACAATCCAGAAGGAACGGCGTGGCATGGATATTACTCCAATAATCCGTTTTTCGGAAAGGTTGATGCTTCTGTCGCGTACAGCCTGATCCGTGAACGACGCCCCTCCGTCGTGGTTGAAGTCGGAAACGGCTTCAGTTCTCGGGTCACGAGAACGGCACTTGACCAAAACCAGCACGGCCGGTTGATCTGTATTGACCCCATGCCCCGTTTGGCGGTCAACGCTGTCGCTCACGAATTCCGCCGATCTACGGTCGAAAAGATTCTCCTTTTCCTCTCGCTCTTTTCGTCCCATGATGAACTGATGCGCCACTGTAGTTTCTGGTTAACACGCCCTCCGTCAAACACGTTTTAGCCTCGGATAACAACCGCCCCCCCGAATAACAGGATGTCCTTTCCGGCCGAGCCGCGAACGTAAGTGACCGGCCAATTCGACACTTTTTTCGGTTACAACATTTGCATGAACAACCGTCGTTATATACTGGCCGCTGTCTCGCGATTACCCCATAACCGTCTGCGTTGCCTAGCCTATGCCTTTTTAGGGTTGCGCCATGCCGAACATCTCCGGATCGGGTGGAAAACCGTAATCTCTGCGCCAACGCAATGCCACTTGGGGCGCAACGTGGAGATCGGCGGTAATTGTGTGGTAGCCTGCGGCCGGTTTGAAGTCGGCGGCGGAACACGAATCCTTTCCGACAACCAATTTATCGGCAACGGCACGTGCGTAATTGGCAACAACGTCCGAATTATCGCCGAGCACTATTTTGACCTTGCGGCGGGAATCCACATTGGTGACAACAGTTGGATCGCGGGACGCGCCAGCCAGTTTTGGACACACGGCACCACCCGTGAACACACCGACCAATCCATTTGCATCGGAACGGGCTGTTACATCGCATCCCGTGTCCTGTTCGCCCCGGGTGCCGGCGTCGCCGATGGAACCCTAGTCGCGCTAGGAGCAGTCGTGACCCGACGCTTCGATGAACCCCACTGTGTGGTGGCCGGCTGCCCGGCCAAAATTATTCGCAGAAATTACGATTGGCACAACGATTGGGTGTAGTAACCCAATGCGGTCCCACTGTCTTTCCGAATCGCGAATGTCAGTGACCTTTGATTTTTCCCTTTCGCCCCCCGCGTCATTACTGATCACTGATGACTGGTTACTGATAACCCAATCTCCTTCCCGCGCATCCCCCCCCTGCAACTTAAATAATATGTATTTTCCACTAATGCGCATTGCCATATACAGCAACGCCTACGGGCCGAGTCATGGCGGCGGCGGCGTTTTCATTTTTGCGATTGCTGCGGCGCTGGCAGAACGGCATGAGGTCTTTTTGCATTTGCCCGGTGAGTTCGTGGCGGAACTGGCGGCTAATTTCTTCCCGGAATTGGCTGGTTGTGAAAGTATTCATTTCTGCCGTACACCGATCATTCACGGTCCACTGCGCGAGTTGCGCCAAGCGCTCTATGACCGCCGGTTCGATGCGGTACTTTTGCAGGATAGCACTCCGCCACGGCTGACACTTAACCGGCGGGCGACGATCCTGTGCGAGTTCCCCTTGGTGCCGGTGCGTGGCTGGAGAAACCGATTGCGGTTGCGCTCATGGCGAACCGTGCTGGGAAATTCACAGTTCACCGCCAAGTGGATCGCCCAGCGCTGGGGACGGACGGCAGCGGTGCTCTATCCGCCGGTGGCGCCGATCACGCCTTTACCGAAGAAACCGTGGATTTTTGGCGCGGGCCGGTTTCTGGGCCATGGCCGGACCAAGCGGCAACTGGAAATGGTGCAGTTGTTCCGGGAATTGTGCGCGGATGGACTGACTGGATGGGAACTGCACCTCGCCGGCTTTGTCCTAGATACCGAGTATCTGGCACATGTGCGGGCCGCCGCCCAAGGGTTGCCGGTGCATCTGCACTTGGACATCCAGCGCCCCGAACTGGAACGGCTTTATGGAGAAGCTTCGCTGTTCTGGCACGCCGTCGGCGAAGGGTTGGATATGGAAACACAGCCCCAGGGCATGGAGCATTTTGGCATTGTCACCGTCGAGGCGATGAGTGCGGGATGCGTGCCAGTGGTCTTTGCGGGTGGCGGCCAGCCAGAGATCGTGGGTACCGACGGCCAGGCGGGTTACCTCTGGCACACCCGTGAAGAGTGGCGAAAACAAACGTTGGAACTGATCCACGATACGGACCGGCGACAACGGCTCGGCGCAGCGGCTAGCGCGCGGGTCGCGCGTTTTGCCATGCCCCCCTTCCGCCAGCACATCGCGGAATTGTTCCATTTGGCAAACCGCCTTCGATGAACGAAGCTGACGGCGGCAAACATAATTCCGCAAATAACGACATTGCCATATAAACACCCAACGACATTTCTTATCCTTGGGACACACAATCATGAAAGCCTATATCATTAATCGAGAGCAAGATGTTGACCGTAAAAATTTTATGCTCCAGCAGATGAAAAGTCTTGAAATATTCGACTACGTTTTTTTTACTGCCATTGACAAAAATAGCATCACCAACAAAGCCACTAATCTTTCATATTCTGAAGAACAAGTTCGCAACCACAACTTGTCTATGAGCGAGGTTTGTTGCGCATTAAGCCATTGCAAGATTTATGACTGTATTATTAGAAACGAGAAAAATGGTGCTTTTATTTTTGAAGATGACGTTCTTATAAGCCCATTATTGTGCCATATCGCCACTGAATTATTGTCATTTTTGCAGAAAGATATTCCTATAATAATCCTGTTGACACCTGTACATTCTTTTTGTAAAAATCCGGTTGAACGAATTCCCCAACCAAACAGAATCAACACCCTGTCACAAAATGCACACAAACCATTCCCTCAACTTTCACTTCACAAAACCATTTTTGCTTTCAGTGGCGCTGGTTATATGATCAATAAAGACGCCGCGAAAGTCATGCTTAAACTATATTCGCCGGTAAATACGGTTATTGATCGATGGAAAAAACGCATTGACTGCAATGATATTTTCATCTATAATTTAAACCATTATTTGATCAGCATTAATAATTATGGAAGAAAATCGTCCACGCTGGAAAATGAACGGCAAGCAGCAGAGAAAATTCGAAACGAAAAGCTTATTCCTCCTACATTATATGTTAGATTGCGCCAAAAATACCGGCAATATAGAAGAAAACTATTTCCCCCGTATGGCCATGTGGAAACGTGGTGACCACTAAAGCCGGGACAACATACGGATACTAAAGCGGCAAAGGGATTTTGACTTTCTTGTGAAAATTTTTTTACTTTCCTATCATTTTTTCAACCGCACAGCCGAGGGATTGGTAACCACGAAACTGGCCCGCGCCCTGGCGGATCGCGGCCATCAATTGACGGTTTTCACTGCGGGCATTGAGTCGGAGCTGACCAGTTCCGAGGTCAAACGGGCCGTGCTGGACGGGATCGACGTGGAAATCGTTCTCTGGCCAGTCGCCCAACAGCCAACGGTATGGAATTGGCTGAACCAACGCGGGGGCTGGCTGGGCAAGCGCTTGGCCGCAATTCCGGGGACTATTTACGGTTACACCCTGCAGGATCGCGCCTGGGCACGGGCGGTTGAGGCCGCAGTCGCCGCCAGGGTCGCCCAGGACGGTCTTCCCGACGTTTTGCATTCGCGCCTCAATCATTACGCCAGCCATGTCGCGGCCAGCCGGGTGAAACAACACTTTCCGCGGTTGCGGTGGTGTGCCTATTTCAGCGATCCATGGCCATACCATCTGTACCCGGCGCCCTATTTTTTTAGGGTCGGGCCGGTGTCGCGCATCCGTCAGGAATGGGTATTGAACCACTGGCTGACGCAGGCGGAAACAGTGGTGTATCCCGGCGTACGGCTGATGAAGCACCTGCTGAATGGCAGTCGAACGCGGTTCCGTGCCAAAGCCCGCGCCATTCCGCATATCGGCCGCATTCCGGCTCTTGATCCGATGACGGTAACGAGAAACAAGGAAAAACCAATCAAACGCGATGCTGGCAAACTGCTGTTGCGCCATGCCGGCCTGCTGATGAAAGAGCGACGAGTCGAACCGCTCTATGACGGCCTGCGTCAGTTGTTCCAGGCGTATCCGGCGGCCCAGAATGGGGTGGTCATCGAATTCTGCGGACGCTGCACCGTCTTGGCGGATGGCACTATGGATCCGCGATTGGCGCCGCCAGAGGATCTACGCCCCAATATTGCAATTAGCGGCTACCAGTCTCCAGAAAGCGTCATCACTTGGCTGGATGAGGCAGATGTCTATCTCTTGGTCGAAGGGCAAGGATTGAACGATGGGATTTTTCTGCCGTCAAAGCTGGCCGACTATGTAACCGGTTGCCGACCCATCCTGGCGCTCAGTCCAGAAAACGGTGAAGTCGCCGATTGCCTGCGCGCCGGGGGCGGCCTGCGAGCAGACACTGACGATCCCGCCGCCATCGCCCGAGCCTTGCACCAACTATGGGACTACAAGCAGAGCGGCCGGTTGGGGGAATTGCTGCCGCCTCCCGCCACCGTGGCGGCATTCGCCCCCGCCACCATCGCCGCGCAATACGAAAGCGTTTTTGCCCCCCAAGAAATGTAGTAAAGCGATTGCATCGCGCTCTAAAAAAAGGCCCCCGTGGTTTTCAGAGCCGGGAACAAAGCGACCACAGGGGGTGGCGTGACCAGGCAAAGGCAGCACCATTGATCCAGGCAGGACATCCATTTGCCCTGTCACTCGCATTCCGGGTTTTGAAAAACAAGGGCCCGGTCTATCCGGTTCCTCTGCTTGACTGATTACTAAGTTTACTGATCACTGATTACTGGTCACAAAACCACGGGTCACGTATCACGTTTCCTTTCTGCTTTCCACATGAATGATCTGATCCTGCTTAACTTGGACGGCGACCAGTTGTTGGGGTGTGATCGGGTATCGCCTCAAGGCCGGCAGCCGGTGCGACTCCAGGCCGTCACCCCCAGCGCGGCCGTAATCGAGCTGGCGACCGATCCCGCGGTCCGGCACATCGCCTGGCTCGACCAGCGCTGGGCGGCCTCGGCCCGCCCCGTCCACGAATGGCCGGCGCTGCTCCGCCAGCCGCTGGAACTGCTGCATTACGGCGCCGGGCAACAAACCGCGCGGGCCGGCCAAGCGCTCGGTTTTGTCTATTTCGACACCCCGTATCTGCTACCCGCGCCCACCGGCAATCGCGTCCCCACCTGGCTGGTGTCGCCTGCTGCTGGCATCTGCCGCGGCGACCTGTTCAGCACCCACCTGTTCGATCCGAACGCCCCGACCTGGACCGTGGCCCTGTGGGCTTTTGCCTACCGCTTGATGGCCGGCGGTGCTTTTCCCTATTCCACGCCGGACCTGTTCACCGCCCCGGACCAGGCGGTGGCCACCGCGCCGAAGCTGGTTTTTACTACTTGGGAAGCCGCCTGGTTTGTTCGCCGTGTTTATGGTGCCAAATGGCTGCCGTTTTGGCTGGCCGGGGAATGGTGGCGGCGGCAACGCCTGCCCCTGGCCACGGCCCTTCGCGCTTGGTTCACGTCCCGCCCGCCGGCCATGGATACTCAACCGCTGCAAGCCTTGCACGCGGAAGTGACCGAATCGCTAACGGACGCACAGGAGGATGGAGATCAAGAGGTCGATGTCATTCTCCCCACGCTCTGCCGGCCGGAGCATTTGCAGAATGTCTTGGAGGACTTGGCACGGCAAACCATCCCACCGTGCACCGTCTATGTGGTGGATCAGCGGCTGCCGGCCGATGCTGACGTCGCGACCAAGATGCCGACCCTCTTTCGGGTTGAAGGAAAAAACTGGCCGTTCCGCTTGGATCACACGGTGGTGAATTGGGTCGGAGCTTGCCGCGCCCGCAATCTGGCGCTGGCCAAGGCCAGCAGCCGTTGGGTGTTGTTTCTGGACGATGACGTCCGCTTGGATCCTGTGTTCCTGGCCAATATGCTGACCGCCGCCCGCCGTTACCAGGTGGGGGCAGTGAATGCCACAGTGGTCAATCCGCCATTCAAGAAACCGACACCAGCGGTACCATGGCCACATGCTTGGGCACGGTTTGGCACCTGTGCCGGGCTAGTGGAACGTACCTTCGCCACTGCTATTGGTGGATTCGACGAACGACTGGAGGGAGGTTTCGGCGAAGATACCGAATATGGCATACGCCTCCGCCTGACGGGTGCCAACATCATTTGCCTGCCCAACGAGATCGTGCGGCACTTGAAAGCGCCCCGGGGCGGTTTCCGGTTTGACTATCCCCACCCATGGCGTGGGGGTGCCGTCAAGCCCAATCCATCCCCCACGGTCATGCTGCCACGCCTGATCCATGACTCGCCGGACATGCTGGCCGGCTATCGCCTCCATTACACACTCGGCGCCTTGGCACACACGTCGTGTTGGCGGTGGCCCCAGAAGCTGCGGGAAGTAGATCAGGGCTGGGCCGCCTCCCTGCATTGGGCAGCGTATTTGCGCGACCATAGTCCAGCTCCCACTCGGTGCGAAACCGTGAAAATAAAAAATTGGAAAAGACGCAAAACGGGGAGCAACAAACATCTAAGACAAGAATGTGAATAATAGGTCAATTATTTAACTGATAAAAAGCCCATTTGACCAGTTACTATCACGCCCAATAAAGGCGTTTCGTTCTCCGCCCCTAGATGTTTACCACCGTTCCCCCTTCATCATTTGACATTGTTATTGAGTTTGCCGTGAGCCATCAAAAATCGGTGACTCCAAAAAACTCTCTTCATTTAAGGATAAACTATGACGCATGGTTGGGTACGTAGTAATTGTTGGTTATTTTGCGTTGTCGGCGTTTTCTCCCTAGTGTATCTGGCGTCGTTAACGTTCGTGTACATTGAGGGGGACGATGCTTCCTCCATTGCCTATCACGCGCTGGGCCGAAACGCCGTGGTTCAACCACCATACAGCCCCTATCAAGGCGGCATGGATCTGTTGTTGTCCGTCTTGCCAGCCAAGGAACCTATCCTGCGCGTAACGGCCATGTCATTCACCGCTGCCAGTGCCTGCCTGGCTGTCGTTCTGATGCTGGTATTGGTCTTTTCATGGCTCAATGAAACCGAGGCACGCACCAAGTTGCTGTTCGCCTTGGCCCTCATGGCCGCCATGCCGGAGTTTTTCTATTTGGGCCTGGTCTACACCCCCATGATGACGGGCATGTGCCTGGTTTTGGTCGCGCATCTTTTGGCGAGGAAACTTCTTGCCTGTTCAAACCTTGGCAAGGCAACCTGCGATCTTCGCACGTGGGGGGTTGGTCTTGCGTCCGTCGTCTTTTTTGCCTGCGGCGCGGCGTGCCGTTGGAACCTGGTGCTCTATGGCTGGGTAATTTTTTGGGACTTGTTCCTGGCCGGCGGCCACTCTCAGAACGTGCGCCTTCTAGATTGGCGTCGCGGATACGTCGCCGTGGCGTGGGGCTTTTCCGCCCTAGTCGCTTGGTTTGGCACGGTTGCTGTTACCGGTTATGGACCTGGCGAAATGTTTGCCGTTGCCAAGCAAATGGCGGCCTATTCCCAAATAGCGCACCAAGGCATGACCCAAAAGGGCGAAACCTTACTTTTTATGATCCCCAATGCGTTGCCCCTTTTCACCCCCGGCACCGTCATCCTTTTCCTAATTGGTCTTGGCGTTCTACTATGGCAAAAATGGCGCGTCGGACTGGTTTCTCTCGTTCTTGTCCTGCCCCTGCTTGGATTGGCTTATGTGGGAAATCCCAAACAATACATTGCCTTTGCCGTGCCTTTGGCCATTGGTTTTGCCGCTGGCTGCCGCTTTCTATGGTATCAACCTTTTTTCCAAAGCCCGCGGTGGCTGTTGCCGCTGCTTTGCGCCGGCCTGTTGCTCGGACCTTGGTGCATCGGGGTGCGCGCCCAACTGGGGGATAACGCCAGCGGCCCCGGCTTCGAACGGCAACCCTTTGATCGCCCACCCAATAACGGCAAGTTGCTGGCGCTGACACTGGGCGCCGGCGCGGCGTTTCCCACTCCGGAAGGCCCGCGACCACTGTTTGGCCACGGCGCCGTGCTGCTCGGTGGGCAATGGCGCGCACTCGCCACACAACTGTCAGACGAGCGCCAGCACCTGTATCAGACGGCCATCCGCGAACAGCTGCCACTGCTCATTTTGCAGGGCAGCACGGGCTATGCCGTCGCCGAATTGGCCGGCCTGGGCCTAACCACCCGCGATCCATGCAAAGACAACCAACAGGCGTTCGTGCAAGAAATCCGCCACTTTGATGATGGCGCACAATGCGCCGTAACCGTATTGCAACTCAAGGCTTCGCCCTTGGATTTCACTCGCAGGCCGGAGATCGCCAAGACATTGGCGGACCTCGCGGGAAAAACCCAAATGGTGGCCTATGGTTATCCCTCATCCTTAAGAACGTTGTTCAAGGCAGATCCTGCCGCCATGACCAAGCTCGGCCCAACCACGGCACAGTTGGATTTGAGTCGATGGAAAAAACCTATTCCATGATGCAAACCGGCAACTAATGCAAAAAAAACGATCACGACCCAAACACCCCAACCGAGACATTTGACAACACCCCCGACGAAACAACGGGTACGGGGTGGAGGCAGTGGCGCCAGGTAGTCTCCGTGTTTTTCGGCGCCATCGTCTTCGCGGCCAGTATCTGGTACATTGGGCGCACCTTCCAATGGCGGGAGTTGGGACAGGTTCTCAAGAACGTAAACTTGGCCTGTCTGATTGCCGGCGGCGGCGCCTCCATTGTGACCTATTGGTTGCTACGAACGCTCCGTTGGCACATTTTATTACGACGGACCTGCACACATGTGCCATTCCTCGACTTGTACCTGTGTACGGCCGTCTCACTGAGCTTTTCCTTGGTCACGCCGTTCCAATCGGGGGAAATGCTCAAGATCGAACTGCTCAAAAAGTATGGCTTAATCCAGCGCTCGCCCGGTTATGGCACATTTCTGATTGAACGCGTGCTGGACTTGGCGGCCTTGCTGACCATGGCCTGCGTGAGCCTGCTGACCACCGTCAATATCCTGCCGAACCGCGCTTACGCAATCCTTGGCGGTCTCTTGCTGGCGGGCGTGGCGGGGTTGTTGGTCCTGGCCAAACTGCGCGTCACCGGCCGCCTGCAACGGCTTTTGGAGCACATGCGGCAGTGCGTGGGCGACCTGCCGACGCTGATCTTGGCAGTGGTGATCACCGGTGTTTCATGGGCATCGGTCGTCTTCAGTTGGCAGGTATTTCTATATGCGGGCGGAATTCACTTGGATTTCGCAAAGGCCGTGGCGCTGATGTCGATTGTGGCCCTGATCAGTATCATCAGCCTGATTCCCGGAGGCGTGGGCATCGGGGAAGTCGGAACCTCGCAACTGTTGATGCACTTCGGTTGCGCGGCGGCCATCGCACAGCGAGGATCGCTGGTGCTACGCGCTTACTCATTGGTGACCATTGCCCTGGGAGCCTGTCATCTTGGGCTGTGGGAATTGGTACGGTGTCGTCGAAATCAGTGTGACTGCCAAGGTGCAAGGGGAAAATCATGAACCCCCATTCCAACCGCCTATCCATTGTCGTCCCCGTATACATGGGACGTGTCTTCCTGCGGGATCTCTATGAACGGGTGAAGACAAGCGCGGAGTCCGCATTCCCCGATTTTGAACTCATCCTCGTCAACGATGCCAGCCCCGATAATGCCTGGCCGGACATCGCAGCCCTCTGCAAGGAAGATCCCCGCATCAAGGGCATCAACCTCTCACGCAACTTCGGGCAGCATTACGCCATCACCGCAGGGCTTACCTATGTCACCGGAGAATGGGTGGTGGTCATGGACTGCGACCTGCAGGACGTCCCGGAAGAAATCCCCAACCTCTACCAGAAGGCTAGGGAAGGCTATGATTCCGTATTTGCTCAGCGCCATGACCGGCAGGATGGTATCCTCAAACGGCTGCAATCACGGTCGTTCTACAAAATTTTAGGCTATTTGACCGACACTAAATTAGACCACAGCGTGGCCAACTTCGGTATCTATCACCATAAGGTTATTCAATCGATTCTGTTCATGGAAGACAACATCCGTTATTTCCCGACCATGTCGCAGTGGGTGGGGTTCCGAAAAGCCTACCTCCCCGTGAGCCACGGGGAACGCAAGGCGGGGGCCTCATCGTATTCCCTAATAAAACTCCTTCGGCTGGCAACCGACAATATCATCGCCTTTTCCGACAAACCACTAAAAATATTTACCTATACGGGCTTCGCCATGTCCGCCATAGCGCTGCTCATAGCTATTTTTTATTACTCCCTATACTTGACGGACAAAATTAAAGTTCAAGGATATGCGAGTTTGATCTTGTCGGTGTGGTTCATTGGCGGCATACTGATGTTTTCTTTGGGAATTATTGGTATTTACATAGGCAAAATTTTTGATCAAGTCAAGGGGCGACCAACGTTCATTATTTCGGATAAAATCAATATGGATGGACATGCATGAACTATCGCCTTCTTGAATGGGATTCCCGCTTTTTTGGTATGCGTGTGGCGCAGGCAATCGTTGACAGTACCCTGGAAAGTCATCGCCTGTCGGAATGCTTAAAATACAGTGACGCAGAGGTGATCTATGTCGTCCTTCCCTCAAATATTGTTGAACTATATCGCCCAGTGCTCGAAAATTTTTCTAGCCAATGCTATGACCGGAAAATTACGTTCAAGAAACCGGTAAATTCCACATTCGCGACCTGGGACCGTTCGATCATAGAAACCACAACGGAGCAAGAAGAATTACTGCAATTGGCATACGCCAGCGGACACCTATCCCGATTTTTTCTCGATCCCCGGTTTAATCCACACTTCAAAGCCTTGTACGGTGAATGGCTCCGAAAAGCGCTCAGAGAAGAAGGTTCAAAAGTTTTTGTCCTCTCTGATTTCCATTGCGTGCAAGGAATGGTTACGGCTTCCGTCGAAAACGGTGTCGGCAAAATCGGGCTCCTTGCCATTAACGAAAAATACAGGGGAAAAGGTTTTGGAATGCGCCTTCTGAAACAATGCGAGGCCTATTACGACAGTCTTTGTGCTAGAACCTGTACCGTGGTAACACAAAAAACTAATATAGCCGCCTGCAACTTATACCACAAAATGGGCTACATTATTGAAAACGAGCAGGACATTTGGCACATTTGGAAGAAATAAGCTAATGCACACCTCGATTCCATTCAATCGTCCATTCATTGCCGGCAAAGAACTTTACTACATGGCGCAGGCCGTGCAGAAAGGGCATCTTGCGGGAGACGGCCAGTTCACGAAGAAGTGCAATGCGTGGATGGAGGAACGGTTTCAGGCCCACAAGGTGCTGCTAACCCATTCTTGCACCGCCGCGTTGGAAATGGCCGCCTTACTTGCCGAGGTTGGCCCCGGGGACGAGGTCATCATGCCCTCCTATACCTTTGTCTCCACCGCCAACGCCTTTGCCCTGCGCGGTGCTGCCATCTGTTTTGTGGACATCCGGCCCGACACTCTAAATATCGACGAAACCAAGATCGAAGCGGCGATCACTCCCAAGACCAAGGCCATTGTTCCCGTCCATTACGCCGGCGTGGCTTGTCAGATGAATGTCATCATGGAGATTGCGGCCAAGCACAACCTGCTGGTCATTGAGGACGCCGCCCAAGGGGTCAACGCCACGTTTAACGGCCGTTATCTCGGCACCATCGGCCACCTTGGCTGTTACAGTTTCCATGAAACGAAGAATTTCATCAGCGGCGAAGGGGGCGCCTTGGTCATTAATGACCCGCGCTTTGTGGAACGTGCGGAGATCCTCCGGGAAAAAGGCACCAACCGCTCCAGGTTCTTCCGCGGCGAAGTGGACAAATACACCTGGGTGGACATCGGCTCCTCCTACCTGCCGTCGGAATTGATTGCCGCCTTTCTCTATGCCCAGCTCGAACAGGCCGACGAAATCACCCGGCAACGGCACGCCATTCACGCCCGCTATGCCACCGGCCTCCAACCACTGGCCGATGCCGGACATCTGCGCCTACCACAGGCCCCACCGGGGTGCGAACACAATGCCCACATGTTCTACATCATTACGAACTCCGTGGCCCTTCGCACCCAACTGCTGGCGCACTTGAAGCAAAACAACATCCAGGCGGTGTTCCACTATGTTCCTCTGCACACATCGCCCATGGGCCGGCAATACGGTTGCAGGCCGGGCGATCTGCCGGTCACGGAAGAGCTGTCAGAGCGCCTAATTCGCTTGCCTTGCTATTACGAGTTGTGCCAAGAGGATCAGGATGTTATCATTGGAAGGATAAAGGAATTTTTCGTCCACCTAGATCGATAAGTGACTTTTACAGGCGGCGTGCCGAATTGCGGTAAAATATATTCCATGACCCACACAACTAAAATTACATCAAAAAGTATGGGGTTTGTGGCGCTTTTTTCAAGGGGAAAATAGCCAACCGGCTGGCGGGAAAATTGGATGCCATTATCGATCCGATGGTTTCCCAAAAGGCAAAATACATTTCATTTATTGTGGCAAGAAAATAATTCAATGAAGTCCTTTTCCCCCGTGACGATCGCCGCCTCTCCGGCACGGCCTCACCACGGGCGTCACGCCCGTGCCCACAGGGTGAGACCTTAACAATGGCCGAGCCGCGAACGTCAGTGACCAGCCGAGCACAACACTTTTAAAAGGACCATAATTTGCCCCGTCACTAACGTTCCGGGCTCGGATAACAACCGGGCGTTGATGCCCACTGCTGCCCATACTATCCCTCCTCCGACTAATTCCATTTAAACTTCAAATTGATTCCATAATCCAAGGCCAAAGGAACATGCTGATGTTTTTTGCTGTCGCCTGTGCGATCCACTCCAGTTCGTCCACTGCGCGTT
>JBAZJM010000041.1:0-21517 GCA_041651315.1 Lentisphaeria bacterium
CCTCCAGCACCTCCAAGGTCACGCCGCTGATCTGGCGGACGCAGTCCACGAACATGTCCAGGTTGCCGGCCTCGCGCACGGCGCCGGTGATCACCGCCTTGCAGGCGGCGACCCGGTAGTCGCGCAGCAGCCGGTTGAAGTCGCACACCACCGCGCCGACCAGCCGCATCTCGGCGGCCGAGATCTGCGGGGAGGGGCCGTACAGGCCGGCCCCCAGCGGCAGCGGCTGGGAGACGGTTTCCAACGTTTCCAGGCCGCCGTCCGCCGTGGCCTGCGAAATCTGCAGGCGCGCCAGATGCGCGCCAATGTCCATCACCGCCAGCATCGGCGCGTCGTTTTTGCTTTTTCCCTTGCCCATGCCCCTGGAATGTACCGCCGCCGCCGCCGCGGGACAAGCCGGGCGGCGGGGGGAATGACAATTCTGTTGGTTGGGGCCACCCTTTTGGAAAAGGGTGCTCCCCAAACCCCTTCCCAAAACTTTTGGATCTTAAACCGGAGGGGCGCTTCCGCCACAAGCCGTTCTGGCAAAACGTAGGTCAGAGATGAATGCTTGTGGCGGAAGCGCCCCTCCGCGTTAAGGCACAAAAAGGTTTGACGGAGGGTTTGGGAACCGCCTTTCCTCAAAAGGGGGTTCCCAACATCATCCGGCGCAGCGCCTGGCGGCCCATGGTATATTCCGCCGACACCAACGGCATGGTCACCGGCACTTCACGGAACCCGCCCCGCTTCCCGCGGGTCTATAGGCAACATGATTGGACGTTTTTGCACCCTGATGCGGCGGGTTCGCGCCGCGTTTCTCCTGCTGACAGCCGCCGGGCTGGGTTTGCCGGGCGGCGCCGCGGCCTGGGCGGCGGTCGAGGTCACCGTCGAGCCCGACCCGCTGGTGGTGGGCGAGACCGGCCAGTACCAGGTGACCAGCGACAGCGGCACGCCGGAGATCGCCGCCCTGCCCGCCGTTCCGGGCTTGCAATGGCTCGGCGGCCCGCAGACCAGCAGTTCGGTCCAGATCATCAACCTGCAGGTCACCCGGCAGGCCACCGCCACCTGGCTGTTCACCGTGGAAAAAGCGGGGCGCTATGTCATCCCCGCCATTCCCGTCACCGTCGGTGGCAAGGCCGAACAGCTGCCGGAACGCGTGGTGCAGGTGGTGACCGATCCGGACGCGGCGGCCGCCGGCCCCCCCGCCGGGGCGGATGAGGCCGGGGCGGACGCCACCGCCGGGGCCCCGTTCTTCCTGCGGCTTTTTCCCGGCGTGCCCGTCGGGCCGGACGCCGCCGTCTATGTCGGCCAGGAGTTGCCGCTGGAAATCCGCCTGTATGCCCGCTCCGGCGCGGTGCGCAACATCAGCTATCCCGAGCTTGCCGTCGAGGGGGCGGTGCTGCGCGAGGATCCCGCCCTCAACCCCAAGAACCCCAAGTTCCTGCCGCCCCGTGAACAGGGCGTCACGGTGGAGGGGCACCCGTACCAGATGGTGACCTTCCGCTGCTTCCTCACCCCGATCGCCGCCGGCACGCTCAAGGGGCAGGTCGCGGCCAACGCCCAGGTCGTGGTCGCCGACCGGCGCCAGCCCCGGCGCCGCGGCCCGAGCCCCTTTGACGACGGCTTCTTCAACGACTTCTTCAACCAGGGCCGGGTCGTGCCGCGCCAGGCCACGGCCGCCCTGCCCGCGCTCACCGTCAAGCCGCTGCCGCCCTCGCCGGCCGGCAGCCAGCCGCTCAACGCGGTGGGACGGTTCACCGTCAAACTGGCGGCAACGCCGGCCGCGGCACGAGTCGGCGAGCCGGTCACCGTCACCCTGACCCTGGAAGGCCAGGGCGGCCTGGACGGGCTCAAGCCGCCGGTGCTCACCCCCGCCAACTTCCGCGTCTACGATCCGGAAGTCAAAAAGGAGCGCCGCGGCAACACCGCCGCCGCCACCGTGACCTGGGTGCTGGTGCCGCTGGACACCGCGGCCACCCTGCCACCGCTGGCCTTCAACAGTTTCGACCCCGGCACCGGCCGCTACGCCGTCCATTCCTTCACCCCCAAGCTGACCGTCGCCCCGGCCGCCGCGGGAACCACGGCGGCCGGCCGCGGCCTGGTGGCTGACACCGCCCCCACACCTACCGCCACCCTGGCCGGCCAGCCCGCGGCCCGGCCGGCCGCCGCCGGCGCCGCCGAGGACATCCTCTACATCAAGGACGCGCCCGGGCCCCAGGTTTGCCGCCCCCTGTGGCGCAACCATCTCGCCGCCAGCACGGCGCTGGCCGGCGCCGGCCTGGCCGCCTGGGGCGCCCTCACCCTGCTGGCGCGCCGCCGCGAACGGCTGCTGGGCGACCGGGGCGGCCGGCGCCGCGCCGAAGCCGCCCGCCAGGAACGGCGCCTCTTCCGCGAACTCCGCGAGGCCGCCCCGGAAACGCGCGCGGCCCTGATCCGCGACCAGCTTGTCCCCTACCTGGCCGCCATGCTCGGGCTGCCGCCGGGGGCCTCCATGAACGACGTCGCCAACCGGGTCGAGGCCCAGGCCCCCGAACTGGCCGCCGTCCTGCGCCAGGCCGAAGCAGGCGCCTACCGCCCCGGCGGCGGCGCCATCACCGATATCGCCCCCGCCCTGGCCGCCATCCGCCGCCTGCTGCTGGCGGTGCTCCTCCCCGCCCTCGCCCTGACCGGCCTGACGGCCGCCGCCACCCCCGGACCGGCCGCCCCGACCGCCGCCCCGTCCTGGGCCGCCGCCGGCGCCGCCTATGGCCGCGGCGACCTCGACAGCGCCAAACGGCTTTACCAGGCCCTGGCCCCCGCCGCCGGCGCCGAGTCCGCCGCCCGGTTCTACAACCTCGGCAACTGCGCCTGCCGCCAGGGACGCCTCGGCGAGGCCCTCGCCGACTATGAACACGCCCGGCGCCTGGCCCCGCGCGATTCCGACATTTTGGAGAACCTCAATTTCGTCCGCCGCAAGCTCGGCCTGCCGCCGCAGGGCGGCACGGAAACGCCCCGCGACCTGTTGGCGCGGCTGCGCGACACCCTGCGCCCGGACGAATGGGCGCTGCTCGCCGCCGGGCTGGTCGCCGCGGCCGGGCTCGCCGCCGGCCTCCGCCGCTGGCGCAGCCTCTCGCCCTGGCCGGCCTGGGGCTGGGCCGCCCCCGTGCTCCTGGCCTGCCTGCTGGCCGGCTGGAGCCAGCTCGAAGAACGCTACCAAGCCGGCGCCGAAGCGGTGGTGATTGCCGACGGCCTCACCCCGCGCCGCCTGCCCTCAGCCGCCGCCGAACCCGCCCCCCTGCGCTGGCACGAAGGCGACACCCTGGCGCTGATGGAAACCCGCGACGGCTGGCGCCGCCTGCGCGGCCCCGACGGCGAAGCCTGGCTGCCCCAGGACGCCGTCCGCCCGGTGTGGTGACGAAGACGGAGGCGCCGCCACAGAGGACTCTCCGCCGCACGGCAAACGCCCAGCCACAGCAGACGAAAACAGAACGTCCCTCAGCCCGGACCGCCGCCGGTGGCGCGGTCCAGGGCCTCGGGGTCGGCGTAGAGATCCGCGTTGCCCTTCAAGACCACCGACGGCGGAATCAGCACGGCGAGCGCCGTCCTACCGTCGCCGGCCCTGGTTGAGACAAGTCCGTTATTTCCGGGCGCGGGGAGGCTTGCCGGGCTGGGCGGCCTTGGAGCGGGTCTGGATGCTCAGGTCGGGCTGGGCGATGGTGACCCGGGTGTAGGGCGGCACCGCCTCGGTGAGCCAGACGTTGCCGCCGATGACCGAGTCGTGGCCGATGGTGATGTTGCCGAGAATGGTGGCGCCGGCGTAGATGGTGACGTTGTCCTCAAGGTTGGGGTGGCGCTTGGCGCCCTTGATGATGTTGCCGCGCTCGTCCTTGGGGAAGCTGAGGGCGCCGAGGGTGACGCCCTGGTAGATCTTGACCTGGTTGCCCAGCACGGCGGTCTCGCCGATGACCACGCCGGTGCCGTGGTCGATGAACAGGCTGTGGCCGATGGCGGCGCCGGGGTGGATGTCGATGCCGGTGATGGCGTGGGCGTACTCGCCCATGACCCGGGAGATCAGCGGCACCTCGGCCTGGTACAGCAGGTGGGCCAGGCGCTGGATGGCGATGGCCTTGAGACCGGGATAGGCGATGATCACCTCGTCCTGGCTTTTGGCGGCGGGGTCGCCGTCCATGGCCGCCTGGACGTCGGTCTTGAGGATTTCCCGCAGCTTGGGGAGCTGTTCCAGCAGGTGCAGGGTGGTGTCGGCGGCCAGGCGGCGGCAGCCGCCGGTGGTGCAGCGGGTCAGGGTGCACTGGTAGACGAAGGCGCGCTCGATCTGGTCGGTCAGGGCGTGGAACACCCGGTTGAGGTGCTGGCCGATGGTGAACTCGAGGCCGGCGCGGTCGACCGGGTCGCGGCCGGTGTAGCCGGGAAAGAGGATTTCCAAGAGATGGTGCAGGATGCGGATGATCTCCTCGCTCTGCGGCATGTTGCGGCCGTCGAGGTGGTTGACCCCGCGCTCGTCGGCATAGGTGGCGCAGATCTTGCGGGTGAGGGCGGCGGCGGCCTGGCTGGTCCACGGCGAGACGGCGTCCGCCGAATTGCGGCGGCAGGGCGGCAGGGTGTTTTTGATGGTGGCGGGCATGGGCGGACTCCTTAAGGGGCGATATCCGTCGATAACCATCGATGTCCCTCGATGTCCGTCGACAGATATCGAGGGTTATCGACAAACATTACGACTGCGGGCAGAGACAACACTTACCATAATGCCGGCTAGCCGGCTTCGGCGTCCGCTTCGCGCTCCACCAGCAGGGTGACGGGGCCGTGGTTGACCAGGCGCACGTCCATTTTGGCGCCGAATTCGCCGGTGGCGGTGCGGACGCCGGCGGCGCGCAGCAGCCCGATGAACGCCTCGTACAGCGGGACGGCCAGTTCGGGCCGGGCGGCGTCGGTGAAGCCGGGCCGGCGGCCGCGGCTGGCATCGCCGTACAGGGTGAACTGGGAAACCACCAGCGCCTCGCCGCCGAGGTCGAGCAGGCTGCGATTGAACTTGCCGGCGTCATCCTCGAAGATGCGCAGGTTCAGGCACTTGTCGGCCAGCCAGGCGGTTTCCGCCGGGGTGTCGGTGGTGCGCACGCCGAGCAGGATCAGCAGGCCCGGGCCGATGCGGCCGGTCTCCCGGCCCTCCACCGTCACCGCCGCTTCCGTCACCCGTTGCACCAATGCGCGCATGCCGGGCACCATATCCGGGCGGGGGGCGATGTCAATTAGGCTGAAGCTTTTTAGGCTGTAGGCTGACGGGGAATTATCTCATCACTGACTGTCCCCGATGTTCCCGCAAGTCTTGAGGCCCGCTGTCTGGCATGGGCGTCTCGCTGGCCGGCGCCCACAACTTGGCGACCTGTGGTTCAGAGCCAGGTATTGGGCGGCGTCCGCAGGAACTCGTCAAGCGGAATGCCGTCGCCACCGACCAGCAGCAGGCGGTTGGGTTTGAAGCGGTCGGCAAACCGCTTCATGCCGGTGGTGGAGGTTCCGCGCCTCCCGCTTTTTACTTCGAAGGCGACGACCTTGCCTTGGCCGGCGAGCACAAAGTCCACTTCGTCGCCCCGATCCCGCCAGTAATGAAGCAGCCAGCCATTCTCGGTTGCGCCGTTGAGCAGGTGGGCGCCGACCGCGCTTTCCGTCAGCCGGCCCCAACGCTCCGGGTCTTGCCGGGCGACGGCATAGTCATAGCTGGCAAGCGCGGAAACCAGGGCGTTGTTGAATACTTGGAACTTGGGCGTGGAGGCCCGTTTGCGCGCCGTGTCCGCCGAGTATTTGGGCAGTCCCGTCAGCAGTCCGGCGGCGGTGAAAAGGTCCAGATAATGGGCCAGGGTTACGGTGTTGCCGGCATCTTGAAGTTGCCCCAGCAGTTTGGTGTAGGACAATTCCTGCCCGGAATAGGCACAGCCCAATTCAAAAAGGCGCCGGAGGAGCGCGGGTTTGTTCACCTGTGACATGAACAGGATGTCGCGGGTCAGCGTGGTCTCAATGAGGGAATCGCGCACGTACCGCCGCCAGCGGTCTTCTTCCGACACCAGTGACGCCGCGCCGGGATAACCGCCGAAGAACACAAACTGTTGCCAATCCCAGCCAAACGCCGCCGTCATTTCCGGGAGTGACCAATGGCTCGCCCGCGTCAGTTCAAAACGCCCAGCCAGGCTTTCGGTCAACCCCTTCTGTACCAGCAACTGGGCGCTGCCGAGAAGCAGGACATGCAACGGCGTTCCCGTGGCCGAATCTTCGTCCCACAACCGTTTGATGGTTTCCGGCCAATTCGGTACCTTTTGGATTTCGTCAATGACGAGGATGCCGCCGTTTTTTTCCCGCGCTTGCAGGCGGGAGATTTCCCATTGTTGTTGGAGCCACAGATTATCGTGGAGCACCGGTTCGTCCGCCAGAATGAAACGGGACGGGCAGGTCAGTTTGGCCAAGGCTTGTCGGGCGGCGGTGGTCTTGCCGGTCTGCCGTGGTCCGACCAGCACTTGGAGAAAGCGTCTCGCTTCGCCGAATCGTTTGCTGAGTATTTCAACCAGGCGCCGTTCCATTGCCTTCACTCCAAGACACAAATTACTCAATGATTTTAGTAAATTTACTCAATATAGAGAGTATTTCAAATTTACGGACACAAGCCACGCCCACTAACCGTGTCCGACAGAGCCATCATTGGGTGTTAACTGGCTGCCGTGAGGATGGCAGCGGCGGCCAGCAGTGCCACTATCCCCCCTTATCCTTTAAACGGCATCTTGGCCAGCCCGAACTCTTCCACATCGCGGCCGGTGCCGGCCAGGGAGGCGGGGGGTGACGAGGGGCCGCCGCCACCGTTTCCCGGCCACGATTAGCGGGCTTGACCTTCGGGCGCCGGCATGATAGAGTCCATCTTCCTGCGAGTGTAATTTGGGTGGATTACGGACCTGATAATGTGCCACAAAACGGAGGAAGCCATGCCCAATCTTATCCCCGTCGATGCGCGGAACGTGATGGTCATCCCCAAGGCCCTGACCGGCCTTCCGATCCGGAGTCTGACTTCACGGCTCCTGCCGGTGCTGATGCTGCTGTTGCTGGGCTGGAGCGGTTCCGGCGACGGTACGGCGTACGCCGGGAGCACCGCGGAAGTCATTGCCCAGCGCGGGCGTTCGGCCGCGGTGGCGTCGATGCTGGAAACCATGGCCGTCAGTCCGGAGGTGTTTGACGATGGTTCCTATCAGGCGACGTTGGGGGCGTTTGCGGGCAAGGCCGTGGGGCGCGATGAAGACGTTCAAGTCGCGTATTTCCTGGCTTGCGCTGCCCTGTTTGACGGTGTGGCTCGCCAGCCCGAGTTGGCCGGCCGCATGTCTCAGTTGCTGCTCGGCGCGAGCGGGAATGTCCAGGCCTACCTGCGCCTGACCCCGGCGGGCCAGGCCGGGCGTATGGCGGCGATCGGGGTCTTGTTTGAGTCGGTGGCCCGGCAGCCCGAAATGGCTGGAACGCTAACGGATTATGCCACGTTGTTCTGCGGTACGATCAACGAGCACGCGCCCCTGGGCACGGCGGGCAAGGTGGCCCGCATGCAGGCGGTTGGGCAGTTGTTGACCGCCATTGCCCGGCAGCCGGAAGTAGCCGATCAGCTCACCGATTTGGCTCTGGCATATCTGGGGGCGGCGGACACGGCCCGACAGGCCAAAACCGAGGTGCAGGCCGCCAGGTTTGCCGCCATCGGTGTCCTGTGTGATGACCTGGCCCGGCAGCCCGAAATGGCCGCGGAACTGCTCGCCGTTGCGCGCCAGTTCTGCGGGCCGGCCCGCGCCGCCGACCAGCGCTCGGCAGAGGCCATGGCGGGCTATATGCGCGCCGTGGGCGTCATGCTGGAAGCCGTTGCCAGGAATCCGGAAGCCGGCGACCTCATCTCCACGGCGTTTGCCGAATTGTCTGGAGGCCCTTTTGCCGACGCCATCAACAGGCCTGCGGCGCGCGGCGCGGCCTACGAAACCCTTGGCACCCTGACCCGGGCCGTGGCGCGCAATCCCGAGCAAAAGGCCACTTTGGATGCCCTGTTTACCTTCTACACCGGTTGTGCCATTCAGCCGGCCCGCCAGGACTGACGTTTCAGCCGGCCGGGGCGAGGAGGGCATCGGCGGCCAGCAGGGCCGCCAGCAGCAGGTGGCGTTCGAGGCCGGGCGGCGCCTGGTGCAACTCCGTGTCCAAGGTTTGCAGCAGCCAACGGAGGGTGGCCGGGGCGGCCTGCCCGGCGGTGGCCGGCCCGGCGGTTTCAACCAGCACCAGGATCCGGTCCAGGGCCGCGGCCAGGCGGCCGGCGTCGTAATCCGCCAGGGCCATCTCCAGCGCGGTTTGGGCTCCGGCATCCCCTTCCAGCCGCTGTTGCAGGGAGTGGACCAGGCGTTCGATCTCGCTGCCGGGGCGGCGTTCCTCGGCTTCAAAGACGGCGTGGACGGCCGCCTTGTCGGGCGCCACGGTCCGGGCCAACGCCAGCAGGAGCTGCAGTTTTAGCACCGGATGAGCCTCCCGGGCGTAGGCGTGGTAAACCGGCCGGGTGTGGCGGTGGTCGCCCAGTTGTCCCAGCACCTCGGCGGCCGCCGCCCACAACGGCTGCCGGCCATCGTCGGCGAGCAGCGTTTCCAAGGCGGCCACGGCCTCGGCGCCCTTGATTTGGCCCAGGGCCGTGATGCAGGTCTGGGCCAAGGTGGGGTCGGCGTTGCGGGCCAGGCGCGCCAGTGCCGGCACCGCGGCGGCCGCCGCGGTGTGCCGGCGGCCGAGCGCTCGCGCCGCGGTGGCTTGGAGCCCCAGTTCCGGCTGGTCCAGCAGGCTGACCAGCGTGTCGAGCAACTGCGGATCGGCGTTTTCCGCGGTGCGGGCGATGCTCCACACCGCGCTCTCCCGCACCCGGCTGGAGGGGCTGTGCAGGTCGTGCAGCAGTTCGGCGGTGAGCAGGGTGCCGCTGGCCTGCTCCAGGGTGGCCACCCGGCTCTGCTCGGCCATCGGCGCCGCCAGGACATGGGCATGGTAGACGGCGCGGAGCGGGTTGTCGAACAACAGGGTTTTCACCACCTGCGCCGTCGGCGTCGCCCCGGGCTCGCGGAAGGAGCCGAAGAAAAAGAGGCTGAAAAAATAGCCCGGCACGGCCAACAGGCAGATCCAGTTGAACGGGGTCAGGTGGATGGGCAGGCCGGGGGCGAACCCGCCGAGCCAGTCGTAGACCACGCCGCTGACGCTGCCGCTGATGAAACCGCACAGGCCGAACACGGCGAAGAACACCGCGATGGAAAAGCTCTGGCTCCGCTTGCGCTCCATGGAGGTCAGCAGCGACACCTGCGCCGAGGCCAGCCCCATGTTGGCGACCCCGCCCAGGATGAAGCACGGCAGCGCCCCGACCCAGCCGTGGCCCGGCAGCAGGGTGCCCCAGAAGATGAACTCAACCCCCTTGAGCAGCGTGCACAGGACTAGCACCGGCTTGCGCCCGTATTTGCTGCCGATGACGCTGAACAGGTAGCCGGCCAAAAAGCTGATGATGCTGCTGAGGGCGGTCAGCCCCTGCACGGCGGTCATGGACAGCGCCATTGATTTTTGCAGATAGATGAAGAAAAACGGGCAGGCCATGCCCACGCACAGTTCCTGAAAGCCGAAAAACAGGATCAGCTGCCGGATCCGCGGATTGCGCCAGGTGTGCCGGAGGTTGGCCAGCAGCGACGGCCGGGAGTGGCGCTCCGGATCGGGATCCGGCACCAGCGCCTGCGCCCACAGTGACAGCAGCCCGAAGAACACGCCCACGCCCAGGATCAGCACGTAGGTCGGCCGGGCGTCGCGCCCCAGGGCGTCCACCGCCCAGCCGACCCCGATGGCGGCGGCCACGGCGGTCACCTGCGCCCAGCCCTGGCGGCGGTTCCAGAAGGAATTGCTCTCCCGCGGCGGCACCAGTTCGCCCAGCCACGCCAGGAAGACCGGGGCCACCAGCTGCACCGCCATCTGGCCCAGGGCGTAAATCACCAGGAACAGCAGGGCGGCCACGGTTGCCGGGAGCCGGGCCCAGGCCGCCACCAGCACCACGATCGCCCCGTAGGCGGCGAAGTTGGCCAGGGTCGCCAGGCACCAGAAACGCTTGCGGTGCAGGTAGCGCTGCTGCAGCAGGGCGCCGGCGATCTGCAGCGGCAGGAACAGCAGCCCCAGCGACGAGATGACGCCGATCTGCACGTTGCTCAGGTGCAACGCCAGCAGCAGCCCCGCAAACACCGGGCCGCCGATGGTGGCGATGCAGAAGCTGTAGAGCACCGCGCTGAGAATGGACCAGTTCATGCCCCGCCGCACGAGGCGGCCGGGCAGCGGAACGGCGGCGATGGTGGTGGCGGGCATGTGGTGATCGATCGTTAGGCTGAGGCGTGTTAGGCTGGATTATTCATGAGTGTAGCAAAGGGCTTGCAGCCCGCCCAATCGGGACGTTGCAGATCGAAGAGCGCGATGCAATCGCTTTGCTACAGTGGACGTTTTCAAAAGTCCCGATCCGGTTGGCACCGTTTTGGAGTGCGGCAATTCCTTTGCCGCTTTTTGAACAGAAGATCGCGAAGACCGCAAAGGGCATACCGCCCCACCATCATTCGCGTTCTTTGCTCCCTTCTGTTTAAATTCAGCCGTTTATTGTAACGGGATTTTTTGGTTTGATGTTCGACTACATTATAGATGGTTACAAAGTTGCAACAACCTCACTTGTTGGTAAAATGATGGACAATTTGGTCAAAGCGATCGGGCTTGAGCACGCCAAGGCGCCCTACCTGCGGGGGCGGGCGCGAACGCTGCCGTTCCATGCCGTCATCTATCTGCTGGGCGGCACGGGCACCTTCCGCGACGCCCAAACCCCGGAGCAGTCCGTGGGCCCCGGCACGGTGTTCTGCATTGCGCCGGGCGTGGCGCACTGCTACGATCCGCTGCCGGGCACGGTGTGGACGGAGTACTGGGTGCTGTTTGACGGGGCGGCGGCCGAGGCGCGCTTCGGCCCCCTGTGGCCGGCGCAAAGCCTGCTGGTGTGCGGCATCCTGCCCGAGCTGACGGCCGTCTACGAGGAGTTGTACCGGTACCAGCAGGAACGGCGTCCCGACACCCCGGTGCTGGGCGCCCTGGGGTTGCACCGGTTGCTGGGACTGCTCTACTTGCAACTCCAGCGGCGGGAAAGCTCGCCCCTGCTGCCGGCCCTGGCGGCGGCCGTTGCCGCCATGCAGCGCCAGCTGGGCCGGCCGTCGGTGAACCTGCCGGTCATTGCCCGCCAGCACCGCATCAGTTTCGAAACCTTGCGCAAGCAGTTCCGCCGCCAGACGGGCCGCGCGCCGCACGCCTATTTCCTCAATCTGAAGCTGGAGGCGGCCAAGAACCTGCTGCTGCTGGGGCGCGGGGTCAAGGGGATTGCCGGCGAGCTTGGTTTTGCCGACCCGTATTACTTCTCGCGGCTGTTCAAGCGCCACTGCGGCCTGTCGCCGTCCCGCTTCGCCGCCGGCCACCGTCGGGCGCCGCCGTGAGTTGCATCAGACATGTCCGACTTGTCCGACAGGTCGGATATGTCCGATTTTGCGGACGGCCCCCTTGGGGAAAATGGGCCTTCGGTCACAGCTCGATCTGCATGCCCAGTTCGACGACACGGTTGGCGGGGAGGCCGTAGAAGGCGGTGGCGGGCTGGGCGTTGCGGGAGAGCAGCGCGAAGACGGCCCCGCGCCACGTGCTCATGGCCGACGGCCGGCCCCGAACAATGGTTTCGCGGCTCAGGAAGAAGGAAGCGTCGTGGGGGAAAATGTCGAGGCCCTGGGCCCGGCAATGAATGAGGACGTCGGACAGGTTGGGCGTTTCCATGAAGCCGTAACGGGCGGTGACCCGGAAGAAACCGTGTGTCATGGCCTCCACCTGCACGCGCTGCCCGGCGGGGACGTGCGGTTCGTCGGTCGGCACGATGGTCATCAGGATGACGCGTTCGTGCAAGACCCGGTTGTGCCGGAGGTTGTGCAGCAGGGCCAGCGGTGTGCCCTGGGGATTGCCGGACAGGTAGACGGCGGTGCCGGAAACCCGCGGCACCGGTTCCCGGGCAAGACTGTCCAGCAGCAGGTTCAACGGCAGGAGGCGGGCGCCCAATTTTTCGCGCAGCACCCCGCGCCCTTTCCGCCAGGTCAGCATGACGACAAACACCAGGGCGGCCGCGGCCAGCGGGAACCAGCCGCCCTGCATCACCTTCACCGCGTTGGCCGCGAAGAACACGAGTTCGATCGCCAGAAAGCCGGCGCAGAGGACACCCGCCCGGAGCCGGCTCCACTGCCAAAGGTGGCGGGCGACAAAGAAGAACAGCCCGGTGGTCACCAGCATGGTCACGGTGACGGCAATGCCGTAGGCCGCCGCCAGCCGGCTGGACGACTGAAAGCCCAGCACCAAGCCGACGCAGCCCGCCAGCAGGAAGGCATTGACCGCCGGCAGGTAGATCTGCCCGCGTTCATGGGAGGAGGTGTGGCGGATTTCCTGCCGCGGCAGGTAGCCCAGCTGGATGGCCTGCATGGTGATGGAGTACGCACCGGAAATGAGCGCCTGCGAGGCGATCACCGACGCCAGGGTGGCCAGCACCACCAGCGGCAGCAGGCCCCAACCGGGGGCGAGCTGGTAAAAGGGGTTGGCAACCGCGGCCGGGGTCGTCAGCAGCAGGGCGCCCTGGCCCAGGTAGTTGAGGAGCAGGGAGGGAAACACGGCCAGCAACCAGGCCTGGCGGATCGGCCCGGCCCCGAAATGCCCGAGGTCGGCGTACAGCGCCTCCGCCCCCGTCACGACGAGGAAAACCGCGCCCATCACCACAAACCCGGTGATGCCGTGGGTCCAGAGGAAACGCAGGCCGAACCAGGGAGAGAACGCCCCCAACACTTCCGGCGCCATGACGATGCCGCGCAGGCCGAGCGCGGCCAGCACCGCGAACCACAGCAGCATGACCGGCCCGAACACCTTGCCGACCTGGCCGGTTCCCGCGCGCTGGAAGGCGAACAGCACCACCAGAATCAGGACGCTCAAGGGGACGACAAAACGGGTGAACAACGGTGTCGCCACCTCCAGCCCCTCAATGGCGCTCAGAACGGTGATGCAGGGGGTGATCATGCCGTCGCCGTACAGCATGGCCGCCCCGAGGATGCCCACGCCCATCAGCACCGTCGCCCGCCGGCCGCGGGCCCGGGGATCGGTCAGGGCCAGCGCCAGCAGGGCCAGCACGCCGCCCTCGCCGTGGTTGTCGGCCCGCAGGACGAAAACGAGATACTTCACGCAGACAATCAGCACCAGCGACCAAATGATCAGCGACAGCACGCCGAGGACGTTGGCCGGGTTGACCGGCAGGCCGTTGAAGCATTCGCGCAGGGCGTACAGCGGACTAGTGCCGATGTCGCCGAACACCACGCCGAGGGCGCCCAAGGTCAACGCGGTCTGGCGCCGGTAATTTCCGTTGCTCGTGTCACTCATGCCCGGTTCTCCCCGTCCGCCACAGCACAGGGCTGCAGCCATGAAGGCCTAGGGAAGATCACCGGCAACCGCTGGTGCGGTCCGGAATGATCGCCCTCCCAATGCCGACGAGGTTAGCTGACGGGCTGGGCCGTGGAAGTAGCCCCGAACACCGGGTTCAAGCCGGTGCCGTTCGCCCCATCCCGGGGTGCACGGATGCACCTGGGACTGTGGTTCCCCCGCCGGTGACGCATGGGCACGCCACCGTTAGGCTGCGAAAGAAAACAAAGTAGCATGGCACTGAAAATTGTCAACCATTGTCCGCTTTTGTCTTGAGCGCCCCAAGGAAAGCGGAGTGATCTGACCGATCAGACGGATCTGACCGATCGGTTATTTGCTTTTTTTACGATTAGGAATAAGGTTTATCCTGTCAGGGTAAACTTTTATCCTATTAGATTTTTTGCGGAAAGGGTTTTGTCATGGACCTCGCCAAGCGCGTCACCTTCGCCCTCTATTTCGGCAACCGCGGATTCTTTCCCGAATCCCTGGTGGCCGGCGCCCGCCAGGAACTGGGCACCCGCATCGAACAGCTCGGGTACGGCACCTTGATGATGCCCGCCGACGCCACCCCCAATGGCGCCGTGGAATCCACGGCCGACGGTCTGAAGTACGCTGCCTGGCTCGCCGCGCACCGCGGCCAGTTCGACGGCGTCATTCTCTGCCTGCCGAATTTCGGCGACGAGACCGGCGCCGTGGCCGCCCTGCGCGACGCCGGGGTGCCGATCCTCATCCAGGCCTATCCCGACGCCTTGGACAAAATGGGTTTCAAGAGCCGCCGCGACGCCTTTTGCGGCAAGCTTTCCGTCATGGATGTCTTCGGCCAGTACGGGGTGCCGTTTTCCGCTCCGCCGCCCCACACGGTGCATCCCGGCAGTGCGGAGTTCGCCCGGAACGTGCACGCCTTTGCCGGCGCCTGCCGGGTGGTCAACGGCATGAAGCGCCTGACCGTGGGCGCCATCGGCGCGCGCACCACGGCGTTCAAGACCGTCCGCTGTGACGAACTGGCCCTGCAACGCCACGGCGTCACCACCGAAACCGTCGATCTGTCCGAGGTCATCCGGCGGGTCCGGGGGCTGGCCGACAGCGATCCGCGCTGCCGGGACAAGGCCGGTGCCATCGGCGACACCGCGGACTGCGGGGCCGTGCCCCCGGCGAGCCTGCTCACCCTGGCCAAGCTCGGTGTCGTGCTCGACGACCTGACCGCCGAACTGCGCCTGGACGCCATGGCGATCCGTTGCTGGCTGGAGTTGGAGCAGGAACTGCGGATCGCCCCGTGCGTGCTGGCCGGCGAGCTCAACCAGCGCGGCATCCCCTGCGCCTGCGAGGTGGACGTGTGCAACGCGGTTGCCATGGCCGCGCTCCAGCTCGCCGCCGGCCGCCCCGCCGCCTGCCTGGACTGGAACAACAACTACGGCGACGATCCGGACAAGTGCATCCTGTTCCATTGCGGTCCGGTGCCACCGTCCATGATGACCGGCAAGGGACAGGTGATCGATCATCCCATGTTTGCCAAGGCGCTGGGCGCCGGCTGCGGCTGGGGCCCCAACGTGGGGCGCATCGCGGCGTCGCCCATGACCTACCTCAGCGCCAAGACGGAGAACGGGCGCCTGAGCTTCTACCTGGGCGAGGGTGAGATGACCGCGGACCCGATTCCCCCCGACTTCTTCGGCTGCGCGGGGGTCGCCCACATTCCCCAGCTGCAAAGCAAGTTGCAGAACATGGGGTACGCGGGCTACCGCCACCATGTCACGGTGTCGTTCGGCCGGGTGGAGGCGTCCCTCCGCGACGCCTTCCAGCACTATCTCGGCTACGACATCACGGAGCTGTGAGGCGGCCCCGGTTGCGGCAGGGCCAAAGACCTGATTTCATAATCGCTCAGCCTGAATTATTCATGAATTTAAACAGGAGCAATCTGGAGAGGACGGAGAAAAACCTCTCTGCGGTCTCCTGTTCAAACTCTAGACTGGATTATTCACCAAACTGTAGTGAAATGACGGTTTTGGGCGGTTTCGTCCCGGAGGGACTGAATGACAATAGGCAGGGGCTTCAGCCCCTGTTTCAGGAAAAATAAAAATGGCGTGCCGTAGGTACGCCGCGTACCTAACGGCACGCGAAATGGGGGGGGCCAAACAGGGGCTGAAGCCCCTGCCTATTCCCGCCCCGTCCCGCTGGGACGGGAAAACCGCAACCGTTGAGTTTCGCCAAACTCCGGGCGCCGGAGTGAAATCAAATTAGTATGAGCTTATTGGGCATAGACTTGGGCACCTCGGTGTGCAAGGCGGCGGCCTTCTCGGAAGACGGCCGCTGCCTGGCCCTGGCCGCCCGCGAATACCCGGCACCACCGGCCACGGCGGCCGGGCTGGCGGAACTGGACAGCCAGGCGGTCTGGCGCTGCACGCGGGAGGTCATTGCCGAAGTCGCCGCCGCCACCCGGCACGACCCGGTGACGGCCCTGTGCGCCGGCTCCATGGGCGAAGCCATGGTGCCGGTCTCGCGGCACCTAAAACTGCAGGGCAACAGCATTCTCTGCTCCGACGCCCGCGGCAGCGAGCACGTGGCCGCCTTGGAGCGGGACTTCGGGCAGGCGGCATTCTACCGGATCAACCCCAACCTGCTCGGGCCCAACTACTCGTTGCCCAAACTGTTGTGGCTGCGCGAACACGAGCCCGAACGGTTTGCCCGGGCCGACAAGTTCCTGCTGTGGGGCGACCTGGTGCCCTGTCTGCTGGGCGCCGAGCCGTTCACCAGCAACTCCCTGGCCAACCGCACCCTGTTGTTCGACCTGGAACGCAACGACTGGTCGGACACCCTGCTGGCCTGGAGCGGGCTCGACCGCCGCCGGTTCGGCCCGGTCGTGCCCGGCGGCACCCGCGTCGGCACGGTTTCCGCCGCGGCCGCCGCCGAACTGGGGCTGCCGCCCGGGGTCGCGCTGGTCGCCGGGGGCCATGACCAGTGCTGCAACGCCCTGGGCTGCGGCGCCATTGCGGCCGGCACCGCGGTCTGCGGGATCGGCACCTACGAATGCATCACCCCGGTCTTTGCCAGGCCGGCGGACTCCGCACGGCTGCTGGCGGCGCGGCTGAACCAGGAACATCATCTGCTGCCGGACCTGTACGTGGCGTTTCTCTACAACCAGGCGGGGGCCTTGGTGAAATGGTTCCGCGACACCTTCTGCGCCGGCGAAAAAACGGCCGGCGCCGACCTCTATGCCCGGCTCAACGCCGAACTGCCGGCCGCTCCCACGCGCCTGCTGGTGCTGCCCCATTTCGAGGCGCCCCAATGGCCCCGGCATCTTCCCGACTCGGCCGGCGCCATCCTGGGCCTGCACACCACCACTACGCGTGGCGAGATTCTCAAGGCGGTCATGGAAGGGGCGACCCTGTATTTTGCCGACAGCCTGGCCGCCCTGCACGAAGTCGGGGCGGGGCTGACCGGGCTGGTCGCCAGCGGCGGCGGCGCCAAATCCGACGCCTGGCTGCAGATCAAGGCCGACATCTTCGGCCTGCCCGTGGTCCGCCCCCGGACCGTCGATGCGGGGCTGGCCGGCGGCGCCATGCTGGCCGGGCTGGCCACCGGGGTGTTCCGGTCGCCCGCCGAGGCCGCCCGCGCCTTTGTCCATCCCGAGCGCACCTTTGATCCCGACCCAGGCCGGCACGCGGTTTACCAGGAAAAACTGGCCCAGTTCCGGCAACTGTATCCCGCCACAAAAAACTTGTTTAAAGGACTTTGACTCTTGTTTTGGCCGACATTGGGGGGCGGGCAGAGGCGCCCGCCCCTACGGAATTTCCGACATCACGACACCCATGAGGCACCCCAGATGACCACCTGTACCTGTTCCGATGTCTCCAATGCACCCGCGGCGACGCCGGCGGCGGGCCGCCCGCCGACCACGGCCACCCTGGTTTCCCGGGCCTGCCGTGCCGGAATCGCGGTGCCGGCGTTCAACATTCCCTACCTGCCCATGCTCGAGCCCACGGTCCGCGCCCTGCGCGACACCGGCACCTTCGGCCTGATCGCGGTGGCCCGGCTGGAATGGATGAAGTTCGGGGCGAAGAGCCTGGAAGCGGTGGCAGAGGAATACCGGCGCCATGCCGATCCGCGTCATACCCGCCTGCACCTCGACCATGTGCCGGTGATTGACGAGGACCAGCAGACGGTCGACTATGCCGCCACCATCGGCCGCGCCCTGGCCGCCGGCTATGATTCGGTGATGGTCGACGGCTCCCGCCTGTCCCTGGCGGAAAACATCCGCTGCACCCGCGAAATTGTCGAGCTGGCCCATGCGGCGGGCGTGCCCGTGGAGGGCGAGCTGGGCGCGGTCATGGGGCATGAGTCCGGCCCGACCCCGCCGTACGACGAACTGTTCGCCTCCGGCAAGGGGTTCACCGATGCGGACGAGGCGGTGCGGTTCGTGGCCGGGACCGGCGTGGACTGGCTGTCGGTGGCCATCGGCAACATTCACGGCGCCATTGCCGCGGCCACCAAGAACCAGCCCAAGGTGGCGGCGCGCCTGGCGCTCGACCAGTTGGAGCGCATCCATCGGGCGACGGCCGTACCCCTGGTGCTGCATGGCGGCAGCGGCATTCAGCGGGAGTATCTGCAGCGGGCCTTCCACCTCGGCATCGCCAAGATCAATGTCGGCACCGCCACCCGCCAGCCGTTCGAGCGCCTGGCGGGGCAGTCCCTGACCCGGGCCCAGGACGCGGTCTACGCCGCCGCCGTCGCGGTGCTCCGCGACGAGCTCGGCGTCACCGGCTCCGCGGCCCGATTGGGAACCCCCTTTTGAGGAAAGGCGGTTCCCAAACCCTCCGTCAAACCTTTTTGTATCTTAACGCGGCGGGGCGCTTCAGCCACAAGCCGTTCTGGCAAAACGTTGGGATTAGAGAGACTTGCTTGTGGCTGAAGCGCCCCGCCGGTTTAGGATGCAAAAGTTTTAGGAAGGGGGATGCAGAGCGAACATGTGAGCGACCCGGCGGAGCCGGGGCTGCTGAGCGCGCAGCGCGGGGGAGCACCCTTTTTCAAAAGGGTGGCCCCAGGGTTGCCCGCCCAAGCATTAGGCGTCCGCGATGTGGCGCTGTTGCGCGCGGGGGCGGGGTGCCTATATTGCCTTTTTCGGCCGCGGTCGCCGGGTCAGCAAAGAGAACGTTTCTCTGCTCCTCCGTGTCTCCGTGAGAAAACGTTCTGGCTTGGAAAAACGGGATCCGCCATGCAGCGCGTCACCATCACCACCTTGGCGGAAGAGCTCGGGGTCTCGATCTGCACCGTCAACAAGGCGTTGTCGGGCAAGCCGAAAGTCAGCGCGGCCACTCGCGAGCGCGTGCTGGCGGCCGCGGCCCGGCACAGGTACCGCCCGAACCGGCTGGCCCAGGCGCTGGTGCGTCCCGTGCGCCGGGTGGCGGTGTTGTTTCCCGACGACTGGCCCAGCCATTACGGGCTGATCGTGCGTGGTGCCGCGGCGGCGTTCGGCCGGCTTCACGATTACCGGATCAGTGCCGAACATCATCCCTGCGGCCGCATCTCGGACGACGCCCAGTTCCTGGCCGTGCTCGGCCGGGTGCTGGCCTCCCGGCCGGACGCCCTGCTGCTGGTGCCCGGGGTCTACCGGCCGGAAACCCTGGAGCGGGCCCGGGCGGCGCTGGCCGCCGCCGCCGTCCCCACCCTCCAGGTGGGCATTGAAACTCCCGAACTGCCCGCCGTGGCCGGAGTCTGGCACGACAGTGCGCGCTGCGGCCGCCTGGCCGCCGAACTGCTGGCCTTCATGGGGGGCGGTGCCGGCGCGCCCGCGGCCATCCTGGTCGGCACCCGCGCCTCCGCCGACCATGCCGCCAAGGTGGCGGCGTTCCGCCAGGAGGCGGCCGCCCTGGGAATGCCGGTTGCCGTCGTGGCGGAGACCCGCGACGATCCGGCCAACGGCTACCCGGTCACCGCCGGCCTGTTGCGGGAATATCCGGAGGTGCGCGGTCTCTATGTCAGCTCGGAAAATATCGCCGGAGCCTGCCAATACCTGGCCGAACAGCAGCCGGCTGGTCGCATCCGCGCCGTCGGCACCGGCATTTCACCGGCGGCCCTGGCCTATCTGGACCAGGGCGTGCTGCAGGCCTGCATTTATCAGAACCAGTACCGCCAGGGGGTGGCGGCCGTGGAACTGCTTCACGGCTGCCTGGACCGGCGGCCGCCGCCGACGCCCGCCGTGCTGATTCCGCCGTCGGTGGTCTTGAAGGGCAACGCGGATCTCTACGCCGACCCCGAGGCCCTGGACCGCGCCACCGGCGGCGGTCCGCTGGGATAAGAACCGCGGAGAGTGACGGGCCGAATTCAATTTGCGGATTCCGCAGGCCGCCCCAACTGTCCCAGCCATGGTCTATCGCACAACGGCGGCCTGCGGAATCCGCAAAGGAGACAAACCGGTTTGACGGAGGGTTTGGGAACCGCCTTTCCTGCTCAAAAGGGGGTTTCCAACAGCGTCCGGAATTGCGGCGGGGGCCGCGCTTCTGTATATTGACCGGGAATGTTCCGGTTTGTGACCGCGCGCGAGAATGGCCGGCCGCACCGGCCCGCTTCCGGCGCCATCTTTCGCAACATCTTTTTGTTCTTCAACATGTTAACCAAGGAGTTCCCCGCCATGTCCCGCCCCGATTTCCGCAAGCTGCAAAAAGCCGTCCGCGCCTTCGTTCCCGGCCAGCGTTCCCTGCTCGGCCAGGTCCCCACCATCGCCATCACCCCGGTGGCCGACGGCCGCACCGGCGCCTATGAAGGCAACCTCGCCGGCACCTGGAAGATCGCGGAAAGTGTCTACGACCTGATCGCCAACGGCGTGAAACTGCCGGACGGCACCCCGATCCGCGTGGTCGTCGCCCCGGAAATCGTCTACGGCGCCCGCACCGCCGCCCTGGCCCAGCAGTACTACACCGAGCAGGGCGTCAGCGCCAACATCTGGGTCAGCCGCTCCTGGTCTTATTCCGACGAGCTGATGGGCGCCTGCATGGGCATCGGCAGCAGCGAGTGGCAGCAGTGCGCCTACGGCCTCAACGGCACCGACCGCCCCGGCGCCGTCTGGCTGAAGGCGTTCACCGCCGCCATGGACGAGAAGAAGCGTCCGATCTTCTGCGTCTATTCCCCCGACCTGGAAAACGAGAACGACCCGCTGACCCCCTACGTCGCCAACCGCCTGCTCTCCTTCGCCCGCTGCGCCGCTGCCGTCGCCGAAATGCGCGGCAAGAACTACCTCTCTGTCGGCAGCGTCTCCATGGGCATTATCGGCTCCGACGTGCGCCGCAACATGCTGCTGCAATACTTCGGCATGGGGTCGGTCTCGGTGGACATGTGCGCCGTCAAGGGCCGCATGGACAACGGCCTCTACGACCATGAGGAACTGGAGAAGGCCGTCACCTTCATGGAGAAGTTCGACATGGACTTCGGCCAGGGCAAACGCCCGCAAGGCCATGACGACCTGCTCCGCGACTGCTGCAAGATGACCCTGATCGTGCGCGACCTGATGATCGGCAACCCCAAGCTCGCCGACGCCGCCTACGGCAAGAAGCATGGCTTCCGCGCCGACGTTGAGTACGCCCAGGGCGCCAACGCCATCGCCGCCGGCACCCAGGGCCAGCGCATGTGGACCGACCTCTATCCGAACTACGACGTGACCGAGTCGATCCTCAACAGCTCCTTTGACTGGAACGGCTTCCGCGCCCCCCTGGCGGTCGCCACCGAGAACGATTCCAAGAACGGCATCGGCATGCTCGTCGCCCAGCTCCTGACCGGCATGCCCCAGCTGTTCGCCGACATCCGCACCAACTGGACCCCGGCCTCGATCAAGAAGGCCACCGGCGTGGACGTCTCCAAAATCTGCCCGCGCGGCATCATCGACAAGCGCAACTCCGGCGCCGGCGCCCTCGATTACGCCCTCGACCCGCGCACCCTGGTCAAGGGCGGCGACAAGATGAGCATCCAGGCCGTCTGGCAGGCCATCCAGGCCGACCCCAAAGCCCAGAAGAAGCTGATCGAAACCGCCATCAAAAACACG
>JBAZJM010000042.1:0-21508 GCA_041651315.1 Lentisphaeria bacterium
GGCCGCCAAACCGCCGCCCCCCAAGCCCGCCCCCTCCAAACCGGTGCCGCCCAAACCCGCGCCGCCCACTCCCCCCGCGCCGCCGGCGCCCTCCGAACCGGCCGTCAAACCGGCTTTCGTCCCCCTCAAGCGCCTGTCGTCGCTGCCCCCCAAAGCCGGGCCCAAACCGGCCCGTATCAAACCGGCGGGGGAAAGCGAGGCGGAACGCATCAGCCGTATCCGCGGCGGCCTGAAACGAACCGATCTGGGCCGGGCCGTCGCCCAGGCACTGGCCTCCCCGGGCGGCGCCCCCGGCGGCATGGCCGGCGGCTCCTTCGACGCCGCCGCCATCGGCAGCAGCATCCGCGGCCAGGTGCGCAACGCCATCACCACGGGCAGTTTTTCCACCCAGGGCGGCGGCCGCGCCACGGCCAGCCAAAGCGCCAGCTACTTCGCCGACCTCAGCAGCCGGCTTCATTCCCTGTGGAACCAGCCCAGCCGCTCGGAGATCGGCGGGGGACGCCCCCGGGCGGTGGTCAGCCTGACCATTGCCGGCGACGGCCGCGTCCTCGGCACCCGTCTCACCCGCCCCAGCAACCGGCCGGCCATGGACGCCTCCATCCAAAGCCTGCTCGCCGGCCTGTCACGCCTCGCCGCCCCCGCCGACTTCGGCATCACCGGCAACAGCATCACCGTCGTCGTCAATTTTGAACTTGACTGACGGCCCCCAACCGCACCGGTTGCCGGCAACGCCTGGCAGGCGGGCGGGGGTGTATGACAGTTTTGTCGGATGATGTTGGGGCCACCCTTTTGAAAAAGGGGGTTCCCAACCGACAAGAATGTCATGTACCCGCGGGCGGCCAGAAGTTGCACACGATATGGGGGCATATACACTACCAGCTTGTCAAATTGCGGGACTATCGGGGCGGATTTTCACCGTTCCCGGCAGGGGGTCATGGCAAAAGACGGGGGGGGGCTCGGTCATGCAAGCATCGCAGGAGGGGATGGACAGCAAAGAACCCGGGAACGGGTTTCCCGGGTTGCTGGGGGACGCCGCAACCGTCCCCTTGCAGAACCGGGTCTTCCGGGCGGTATGCCTGATCGGGCTCGTGACGGGGATCTCACCGGATTGGTGAATCACTTTTCCGGGAACCCGGTTCGGGAAATGGTGTATTCACTGCTGGCCACCGGAGTGGCCGGCGGGGCCTATGTGCTGTCGGTGCGTTGCCATGGGGTCTGCCTGCTGCTCAAAATCCCCCTGGTGCTGACGCTGCTCGGCGTCTTGTGCGCGGCCTGGTTCACCAATCAGGGAACGGAAGGGAGTTCGCTGTTTTATTTTTTCCTGTGGTTTGTGGCGGTGATCATCATTCTGCCCAAACCGTGGAATTTGCTCCTGTTCGGCATCGGTTTGGCGGCGATTGCCGGGCTGTTGCTGACGGAATGGTGCGTTCCGGGCGCCATCGCCCCCTACGCAAGTCCCGTGCATCGCAGGATCGACGTGGCCTTCGCCCTGCTGCTCAGCCTGGGCAGCGTGACGATGCTGATTTACCTGGTGGTGGAAGAGCATCGGAAGGAACATGCCCGCAACGAAGAGCTCTACCGGCAAATCATGCAGGACAAGGCGGCGCTGGAGCAGGCGGTCCGGGAAATCCGGGTCCTGAAGGGGTTGCTGCCCATCTGCGCCTGTTGCAAAAAGATTCGCGATGACGGCGGCTACTGGCACCAGCTCGAAACCTACCTCTCGCACCACGCCGAGGTCAAATTCTCCCACGGAATCTGTCCGGACTGCGAGCGGACCTACTACGCGGACTACGAGGTCTATTGTGACGGTCCAGCGAACCTCGAACCGTCAGCGACCGCCGCCCAAAGTCACCACGAATAATGCACCTTGTAGGTGATGGTTTTTTCCTCGTCCGGCTTGAGCGAGACCAGAAACTTAATTTCCTGCCCGTTGGCCTTGGTGAATTCCTGCGTCTTCTCGGTGATGCTCCAGTTGAGCCAGCGATAGAGATGCTCAACCACGCGAATTTCGACTGCCTCTTGCTTATGGTTGCGCAGCTTGATCTCAAAGGCTTCGTCCGCCCAACGGTTGGAGCTGTCCACCGTAAATAACGTGCGGCGGCGCTCTCCCACCAGATCAAAGGCGTTGCCGGTGTAAACCTTCACCATCTCATCTTTCGGCGTGTGGTCGATCACGTTCTCCCCCGTGAACTCAAGCTGCGCTCCGTCCTGCTTGTAAAAGCGCACCCGCCCCTTGGGCAGCGGCATGCCGAGCTGGTTGTCCTCCGAGTTTTTGAACTCACGCATCACCGCCACCTTGGTATTGCTCTCGGTGCCGAATTCCGAGTTCTGGCGCAGATTCTCCAAGTTGTAGCCACGCCACCGGTTCCAATCCACCTTGATGCCGTCGTAGACATAGACTTTCTGCGATTTCACGCCGGTGGCCCGGATAAACTCGACCTGCTTGGTCTCCCGGTCCCGCAGCGTGCTCGGCCGCTGGAGCGTGTACAGGTGGTACTCGTCAAAGGCTTTCTCGCTCACGGGGGGTGCGTCGGAACTGCGGCCCCGCATGGCATACAGGCCGGAAATTCGAAGTCCCGGTTCATCGCCATCACGCGCTTGCATCTTGCTCACATCGCCGGCCATCAGCTTGATCTGCGCGTTCTCGAAGGTCTTGCCGCTCTGGTTGTCCATGGTCACCCAGCCGGTCACGGCGAGCAGGTCGCCCGTCTCCGGGGCCACCACGTTGTAATCCGCCTCCCAGCTCATTCCCCCGGTCACATAGGCCAGCTCCGCCGTCAGCTTGCCGGACTTGCCGGCCTCCAGCGTCCAGGACAGCATCGGTTTGAGAATGGTGTCATCGCCCAGGGACGGAAAAATGGGCACGCCCGGCAGCCCGAAGCGGATCTGGCCGTCGACCTCAACGATCGGCTGGTTGCTCCCGCCGCCACCGTAGGCCATGGCCATCTGTGACTGGTAGTAGCGCTGCCCGTAGCGCTGCATCGCCTCCTGGGAGTGCGCCACGTAGCCGCTGCGGATGATTTTCCCCTGCACCGTCCGGTCCGGCTTGTTGGTCTCCCGGACGAAAAAGTCGATCGTCTTGCCTTCAAAGAGCGACAGCAGCAGTTCCTGCGAAACCGGGTCGTTGCGGTAGTTCTGCTCGAGAATCTGCAATTTGACCTTGCCCGCCGGATCCCGCAGGATCACCGAATCGGGCTCCAAGTGGGCGGTGGTCTCGGCAAACCGGACCTCATTGATGCCCTTTTTCAGGTCGAGCGGCACGCTGTCGCGGACCACCGCAAAGTTCTGGTTGTAGATCGTCAGGGCGGGCTCGGCGCCAGCCCCCGCGGCGATCAGACACAACCCGGCAACCGCTGTACAAGTTTTCATTGTCCATCCCCTTGGGTTCAGGTGAATTTTCCGATCAGCCTCCACACCGCACTTAGCACAATGACAATCAAGATACTCCAGACATAGACTTTCCACCACCGCTCATTTCTGCGCCGGCTCCCCCATGCGGCGGAACATTTCCTCCCACGGGGTGCCCTGGTATTTTTCAGCCAGCTTGGCGGAATCTTTGAGGGCGGCCTTGGGCAGGGTGTTCGCCACCCAGTCGCTAGGCTTGGTGGCGAAATAGGTGCCGACGTACTGGTTCTGCGCCTTCAGCGCCGCCCGGTACGTGATGACCTCGGGCTTGCTCTTGAGCCGGTCACGGATGCTTTTGGCCTTCACGGACTCCGGGGCGCCCAAGGAGGCCAGCAGCCCCGCCCATTCGAACGCCCGGTCCGGCCGGGATTCCAGGTCCGCATTGATCTGTTCCAGCATTTTGGCGGCCAACGCGTTGCGATCCTTGACCAGCACGGGATCGCGCTTGCCCCGCAGCGAACTGGCGTTGATCCAGGTCATGCCCTCCCAGATCAGTTCCTCGTTGGCCCATTCATGCACGCCGGGGAAAAAGACCAGCCGGTTGTCGCGCCCCGGCAGGTCGCGGTCGGTGCAGGCCATGTCCCAGCGGTTGAAACAGTTGGTGCCGCACAGCCCGTAGACGGTCATGTTGCCAAGGTCCTCCTTGTTGCGCCCCGCCCCGCACGGCAAGACGCCGATGAAATGGGAACGCGCCGCCGCCGCCAGGGCGAACGCCATCCGCGCGCCGCCGGAAAAACCGGAGGCCATCAGCCGGTCCGGATCCGCCGCCACCCGTGACGGCAGGTCGTTGGCCATGGCTGAAATGGCCTTGCCGGCGCCGTCATAACTATTCTTCGACTGCACCGACACCGCCAAAATGATGCCGTTGAAATCGGCCCCCTTGCGGTAGCGGTCCAAGGTGCCGGGATCTCCGCCGCCGGGATTCATGATGAACATCGCCGGCCACGTGCGGTCGGCAGTGTACTGGGGCGGCAGATACAGATGGTACGACCACTTGGAATCCGCCTTGCAGACAATGGGGGGCGTCGCCTCCCCCACGGGAAACGTCTCATAGGCGGGCTTGCCGGCACCGGCCTTCCCCCCCGACGGCGCCGCCCAGCCAACCCATGAAAACGGCAGAACAACAGACGCCAAAACGGCGCCAATCAACGGGCTCTTCATGTGTCCGATCCATTCTGTTGATGCGGCAAACGGTGGAGCAGCGCGTAGAGGACGGGGACGGCGCCGCGGGCGAGGAAGGTGGAGGCGAGCTCGCCGGAGATCAGGGCCAGGGCCAGTCCCTGGAAGATCGGGTCGAAGAGGATCACCCCGGCGCCCACCACCACCGCCATGGCGGTCAGCAGCATGGGGCGGAAACGTTCGGCGCCGCCCTCGACCACCGCCTCCTCCATGGGCATGCCCTGGGCCATCTTGAGTTCGGCAAAGTCGATCAGCAGGATGGAGTTGCGCACGACAATGCCGGCCAGGGCGATGAAGCCGATCATGGAGGTGGCGGTGAAGAACATGCCGGTCAGGGCGTGCGCCGGCAGGATGCCGACCAGCGACAGCGGAATGGGGGCCATGATGGCCAGGGGGGTCAGGTAGCTGCGGAACCAGCCGACGACCAGCACGTAGATCAGCACCAAAACGATGGCAAAGGCGACGCCCATGTCGCGGAACACCTCGTAGGTGACCTGCCATTCGCCGTCCCACTTGACCTGGGTCGCGGCGCTGGCGGGCGGAGTGCCGACGTACCACAGCTCCACGCCCCGGCCGCCGTCAGGGCGCGGCAGCTCCGCCAAGCCCCGGTCCAACTTGAGAATGGCATAGACGGGGCTTTCCTCGCGGCCGGCGACATCGCCCACCACATAGACCACGCGCCGCAGGTTCTTGTGATAGATCGTCTGGGGCGCGGCGCCGCGGTGCACGGTGACCACGGCGGCGAGGGGCACCTGCCGTCCTTCACGGTTGGTCACGCGCAGGGCGAGCAGCGCGTCAAGTTCCTGGCGGGAAGCGCGGGGCAGGCGCACCACCACCGGCACGCGGTCGCGCTCGTCCGGGAGATGGGCGTAAACCGCGGGCTGGCCGCCGGCGGCGACGGCCAGGGTGGCGGCGATCTCGGCCGTGCCCAGGCCGGCGGTGGCGGCGCGTTCGGGGTCCACGGCGAGGTCGATCTGCTCCTGGGGCGCGGCGGCGAAAATGTCGGCATCGACCACACCGGCGGTGCGCCGGAACAGGTCGAGCACGGCGCGGCCGGTGGTGAGCTGGCCGTCCAGGTCCGGGCCGTAGACCTCCGCCACCAGGGTGCTGAGCACCGGCGGGCCGGGCGGGATCTCGACCACCTTGAGGGCCACGCCCAGCTCGCGGGCCAGCGGCTCCAGCAGCGTCCGGGCCTCCTTGGCCAAATCATGGCTCTGGCGGCGACGCTCGCCCTTGGGCAGCAGGTTCACCTGGATGTCCGCCTGGTTGCCCTGGCGCCGGAGGTAATAATGGCGCACCAGGCCGTTGAAGGTGACCGGGGCGGAATTGCCGGCGTAAATCTGGTAGTGCGTCACCTCCGGCAGGGTGGCCACGCGGCGGGCCAGGGTCTGGGCGGCGCGCAGGGTCTCCTCCAATGGGGTGCCGGCGGGCATGTCTACCATGACCTGGAACTCGCTCTTGTTGTCGAACGGCAGCATCTTCATGCGCACCCATTTCAGCGGCACCAGGGCCAGCGCCAGCAGCAGCGCCACCGCCAGCGCCGCCAGGAAGGTGACGCCCCACGCCGGCCGGCGCACCAGCGGGCCCATGACCCGGCGGTACAGGTTGGCCAGGCCGGCACCGTCCTCTTTCGCCGCCGCCGGTGCGGAGTCCGCGGCGGGGCGGCGCAACAGGCGCACCGCGGCCCACGGGGTGACCATGAACGCCACCGCCAGGGAGATCAGCATGGCGGCCGAAGCGCCGACCGGGATCGGCCGCATGTAGGGGCCCATCAGGCCGCCGACAAAGGCCATCGGCAGGATCGCCGCGATCACCGTGATGGTGGCAAGAATGGTCGGGTTGCCGACCTCGTCGGTGGCGGCCACGGCGCGGGTTTCGGCGTCGCCGCCGCCATGCTGTTTGAAATGCCGGTACACATTCTCCACCACCACGATGGCGTCGTCGACCAGGATGCCGATGGAGAAGATGAGGGCGAACAGGGTCACCCGGTTGAGCGTGTAGCCGCAGAGGTAATAGACCAGCAGGGTGAGCGCCAGGGTGACCGGCACGGCGATGCCGACCACCAGGGAGGCCCGCAGCCCCAGCAGGATGGCGATCAGCGCAGTCACCGAGACGGTGGCGAGGAGCAGGTGCGAAATCAATTCGGATGCTTTTTCGCCGGCGGTCTCGCCGTAGTCACGGACCACGGTCAGCCGCACCTCGGCGGGCAGCAGGGTGCCCTGCAAGTGCCGCAACCGCTCGTGCAGCAGGTGGTTGAGCGCGGTGGCATTGACCCCCGGACGCTTGGCCACGGTCAGGGTGACGGCGGGGAACTGCCCCGGCGTGGCATCATGGCCGGCGGCGCCGGTGCCGAAGAGCACGTACTGGTCCGGCAGGGCGGGCCCGTCGACGACCGTGGCCACGTCGCCGAGGCGCACCGGGCGGCCGTTGTGGACGCCGACCAGGGCGGCGGCCACGTCATCGCGGCCGGCCAGCCAAGAACCGGCGTCGAGGCGGATCTCGCGCTGTTTTTCCAGCAGCGTGCCGGCCGGCAGCCGGGCGCTGAACGCCTGCAAGGCGCGCACCACGGCCAGCGGATCCGTCTGGTGCGCCGCCAGGCGGGCGGGATCCGGCAGCACGCGAATCTGGCGCGGCTGGGCACCGAGCAGTTCCACGGCGGCGACGTCCGGGACCTGGCGCAGGTTGATCTCCACCTCCTGGGCGAGCCGGGTCAGCGCGGCGGCGTCGCGCCCCGGCCCCCACAGCGTCACCGCCAGCACCGGCACGTCGTCGATGGAATGCAGTTTGACTAGGGGGGTGCCGGAGCCCTCCGGTTTTTCGGCGAAGTGGCCGTTGATCTTGTCGTAAATGCGGACCAGCGCGGTGTCCTCGTTCCAGCCGACCTTGAAACGGACGATGACCATGCCGGCATCGGGCGCGGCGGTGGAATAGACGTACTCGACGCCGGGGATTTCCCACAGCAGTTTTTCCAGCGGCGTGCAGATGCGCTGCTCGACCTCGCGCGGGGTGGCGCCTGGCAGGGGAACGAGGATGTCCACCATCGGCACTTTGATCTGGGGGTCCTCCTCACGGGGCGTCAGGAGGACGGCGAACACGCCCAGCAACAACGCCGCCACCACCAGCAGCGGGGTCAGCCGGTTGTTCAGGAAATAGCGGGCAATGCCGCCCGCCAGGCCGAGCCGGCCGGGGGCGGACTTCGCCGTTTCCTGGATGGTGTCAGTTTTTTTCATTGAACATCCGTTCCGGTCACTCCCGCATCGCTCATCCTTTCAGACACAACCGTATTCCCCAATTTAAAGTTGAAATTGATTTTTTATTCTACCGCAAAGAACGCAAAGATCACAAAGATCAATTGCTCATTTTTAGATTGTTTTATCTTTGCGCTCTCTGCGATCTTTGCGGTTAATTTGGTAATCAATTTGAAATGTGACTGGAATTACATCACGCTCAGGGACGCACGGCCACCGGCAGGCCGTCGGCCAGACCGGGGGAAACCGGGGCGACCACGGTGTCGCCGGGGTGCAGGCCGGCCAAAACCTCCACGTGAGCGTCGTGCTCGCGGCCGAGCTGGAGCCAAGTCAGGGCGGCGCGGCCGCCGGCCACCACAAAGGCGCCGGTCATCTGCCCCTGGCGGATGACGGCGGCGGCGGGCATGGCCAGCACCGGCGCGGCCAGGGCCGAAAAACGCACCTGGACAAACTGGCCGGGCAGCACGCCGGGCGGGAGTTCGGGAAAGGCCAGGCGCACGGTGACCGTGCGGGTCGCCGGATCGGCGGTGGCGACGACGACGCGGATGACGGCGTTCACCACCCGGCCGGCGGCGGCCAGTTCAACGGCGGCCGGCTGACCGGCGGCCAGGCGCCGGCCAGTTTCCTCCGGCACGGCCACCACCGCTTCCACCAGGGCCGGATTTTCCAACGTCAGGATGGGAGCGCCGGGAACGGCCAGATTGCCGGCATCGAGCCACTTGCGGGCGACCACGCCCGCCGCCGGTGCCGTCAGACGGGAATAGCCGAGCTGGTTGCGGGCCTGGGCGACATTTGCCTCGACCTCATGTACGCGGGCGGTGGCCGCCGCCAGGGCCGCCTGGACGGCTTCCAGCTGCCGGGGCGTAGCCGCCTTTTCGGCGACCAGCCGGGTATAGCGGCCGAGATCCAGCGCGGCATTGTCGCGCGCCACCATGGCGCTGGCCAGGGCGGCCTCGGCCTGGCTGAGGGCGCTGCGGGCGTCGGTGTCGTCCAGCTCCACCAGCAGGTCGCCGGGCTGGACCGCCTGCCCTTCCGTCACCGCGATGCGGATGATCCGGGCCATCGTCCGGGTCGAGACCTGAACGGCCTGCCGCGACTCCACCGTGCCCGCATAGGCGGCGGCCGACGGCCACGACGCCGTCTGCACGGCCGCCACGGTGACCGGCACGGGGGCGGACGCCATGGCCGCCGGACCGCTGCCGCCCTGCCGCCCACAGCCAAAGGCGAGCACACACACCGCCAACAGTCCCAACAGAATCCGCAGTGGCATGTTCATAAGTGCCTCATTTCGATACGTCGGTTCCAAACTTTTCTTGCGGGGGGGGGGACACGGACATAACGGACACAACAGACACAACGGACATAACGGATGGGTTGTCGTTGGCCCCCTCTTTACATTTCTGCCGCCCACTCCGTGCCCGGTTTGGCCGCCGGCCCGACCGCCCCCCTGCCCGTCCTTACTGCCGTTCCCCCGCCTGCCCAGTTCCGTTCTGTCCGTTGTGTCCGTTGTGTCCGTTCTGTCCGTTCTTCTCCGTTCTGTCCGTTGCCCTACCCCCCACCCACCGCCCACTGCAGGCGGGCGCGTTCGACCAGCAAATCATGGGTCGCCTGGCGGCGGGAGAGGCGGGCCACGGTGAGCGCCATGTCCGCGTCGAGCAGGTCAGTCACGCCGGCGACGCTCTCGCGATACTGGCGTTCCACCAGGCGCTGGTTTTCCACGGCCTGGGCTTCCGCCTGACCGGTCACCGCCAGGCGTTCTTCGGCGGCCCGTGACTTGAGCCAGGCCTCCTTGACCTGGGCGCGGATGCGGTTCTCCAAGTCCAGCCGCGCCAGGCGCGCCTGTTCGGAGCGGCCAATGGCGGATTCCATCTGGCCAAAACGCCGGCCGCCGTCAAACACGGGCAGGCTCACCTGGACGCCGCCCATCCAGCTGTCGCCGTAATCCGCCCAGCGTTCCGTGTCCACTTGATAGGAAGCGACCAGGCCGGCCTGCGGCATGAAGTCGGCCGCCACGGCACGAATGCCGGCTTCGGCCTGGCGCTGGCGGGCCGCGGCGGCGCGCAGATCCTGACGGTTGTCGAAGGCGGCGCGCACACAGGCGTCCAGCGCCGCCACCGGCGGTTTCGGCGGGAGCAGGTCGCCAACGGTGGCCACCGGCTGGTCCAAGCCCATGGCATAGGCCAGCCAGGCGGTGGCGGACTCCGCATCGGCGCGACGGGCAGCGCGCTGCTGCTCGGTGTCAGCCTGATACACCTTCAGGCGCAGCAGGTCCGAATCCAGGGCCACGCCTTCGCGGTTGAGGGCGGCCACCTGGCCGGTGTGTGCCCGGGCGGTACGCACGGTATCCTCCATCACCCCGGCCACGGCGCGGGCCAGCAGGCAGCCGTAATAGGCCTCGGTCACCGCCCGAACGATGTCATGCTCCGAGCGGGCGGCGTCAAAGCGGGCCGCCTGCAGGCCGGCGTCGGCCATGGCTTCCCGGGCCGGCTGCCGGCCGCCGGTCAACAGCGGCCACACCACCTCGGCGCGCCCCTGCCAGTCGGCAATCGCATCCGGATGGTTCAAGTTGTCCAACTGGAAATCGGCGGCGGAGAACTGCTGCTGATTCAGCTTGGACATGAAGGCGTAGACGGGGTTGTTGGTGTAGCCGTAGGTGCCATACAAGGTGCCCTTGGGCCGGTTGAGGCTTTTCGCCTCCCGCAGTTCACCCTGGCCGACCCGGATGCCGGCCCGCGCCGCCCCCAGCAACGGATGCCGTGCCCGGGCCAGCGCCACCGCCTGCTCCAGCGTGTACGGCTGGGGCGGCGGTGAACCAACGGCGGCCGCCGCCGGTTCCCCGGCCCATCCGGACAGCGCAGCCAAGGCCGCCAGGCCGCACAGGCCAATCCCGCCCGCCCGCCGCTTTCCCCGTCCATCCATAACCCGGCTCCCCGCATCACCATGCACGCCACAGACGACAGGGCGACTATAGCGCCGCCGCCGGCGCTTGCATAATGTGGTCATATGCTCATATTTTTCTCACCCATGAACCCAGTCAAGCTGATACTACTGGCGAACAACCTGGTGCGCCGGCCGGGGCTGCTGGCCGAGCACGGCCTGGCGTTCTGGCTCGACGACGGCACGCACCGGCTGCTGTTCGACACCGGCCAGGGGCTGGTGCTGCGCCACAACGCCGCCGCGCTGGGGTTGGACTTGGAACGGGTGACCGACGTGGTGCTCAGCCACGGCCATTACGACCACACCGGCGGCCTGGCCCACGTCGCGGCAATGACCACCCCCGCCTCCCCCCGTTTGTGGATGCTTGCCGACGCCATGGCGGCGCCGCGATTTTCCCGGCACCAGGATGGTTCCATGCATGACATCGCCATGCCCGCGCCCAGCCGTGAGGTTCTCGCCCGCTTTGACCGCCCCACCCCTCCCGCCGCCCCCGGCCCCGTTGAAGTCATGCCGGGAGTGTTTGCCACCGGGCCCATTCCGCGGGTGCATGCCTGGGAGAAAACCGGCGGTTTCTTTTGGGATGCCGCCGGGCGTGAGGCCGACGACATTCCCGATGACCAGGCGTTGTGGCTGGACACGGTGGAAGGCGTGGTGGTGCTTCTCGGATGCGCCCATGCCGGCTGCCTCAACACCCTGGAGCGGGTCCGCCGGCAGTCCGGCGGCCGCCCGTTGGCCGCCGTGGTGGGCGGTACCCATCTCAGCGGTGCGGACTCCGCCCGGCTGGCGCACACGGTGGCGGCCTTGCGGGAGCTCGCCCCCGCCAAACTGGTGCCACTACATTGCACGGGCGATGCCGTGGGCATTTTAAAGCATGAGTTTCCCGCCACCTGCCGCGCCTGGGGCGTCGGCGATGGCACGACCTTTGACCGTTAACCCATCAAGAAAGCGAACTGCACTCATGGACAAACACTGCACCAGTTGTAACAAGGCAGACTGCGCGGCCAAGCACGGCCCCCCCGGCGAGACGGCGGACGAGGCGCTGGGGCGGCAGCAACTGGCGGCCAACCTGTGCGGGGTCCGGCACACGCTGCTGGTCATGTCCGGCAAAGGCGGCGTCGGCAAGAGCACGGTGGCGGTCAACCTGGCGGTGGCGCTGGCAACGGAAGGGCGCGGCGTGGGGCTGTTGGATGTCGACTTCCATGGCCCCAGCGTGCCGGTGATGTTGGGGTTGGAAAGCCAGCCCCCCATGATGAATGGCGACCGCATCGTGCCGATCACGGTCGGGCCGCTGAAGGTGATGACGCTCGGCTGTTTCCTGGACCAGCCGGACACCCCCGTGATCTGGCGCGGGCCGATGAAGATCGGCGCCATCCGGCAACTGCTCGGCGACGTGGAATGGGGCGAGCTGGACTATCTCATCATCGACGCCCCGCCCGGCACCGGCGACGAGCCGCTGACGGTGTGCCAGATGGTGCCCAACCTGACAGGTGCGGTCATTGTCACCACCCCGCAAAAGGTGGCGCTGGCGGATGTCAGCCGCTCCCTGGCCTTCTGCCGCGAGCTGAAGGTTCCCGTCCTGGGCGTGGTGGAGAACATGAGCGGCTGGGCCTGCCCCAAGTGCGGCGAAGTCACGGACGTCTTCACCACCGGCGGCGGCGAGCAACTGGCCCGGCAGACCGGGGTGCCGTTCCTGGGGCGGATTCCGCTCGATCCCGGCATTGTCGCTTCCGGCGACGCGGGGCAGCCGTTCGCCCATTTCCGCCGGGACACCCCTTCGGGCAAGGCCTTCCTGGGAGTGGCCGATACCTTGCAGGATGGCTTGGGAAAACACTGACATGGTGAAGAACAACACGGTTCCGGCCGCCGGGCCGGCGCACTTCGACCAGGCCGCCGCCACTTGGGACGTGAATCCCACGCGCCGGGCGATGTCCGCCGCCATTGCCGCGGCCATCGACGCCACCGTGCCCCTGACGCCGACGTGGACGGCCTTGGAATACGGATGCGGCACCGCCACGCTCGGCTTTCTGCTGGCGCCGCGGCTGCGCTCGGTGGTGGCCGCCGACAGTTCCCCCGGCATGCTCGACCAGGTTCGCCAGAAGGCCGCCGCGGGCGGAGTGCGCAACTTACAGCCGCGCCTGCTGGACCTGACGCAGGGGACGCCGGCCGGCGAATCCTTTGATTTCATCTTCAGCGCCATGACGTTGCATCATGTGGACAACCTCGCCGCGCTGACCGCCAGCTTTGCCCGGCTGCTGGCGCCGGGGGGGTGGCTGGCCTTGGCCGATCTTTGTCCTGAGGACGGTTCGTTCCACCCGGACACGGTGGTGCCGCACCACGGGGTTGACCCCGCCGAACTGGGCCGCCAGTTGGCCGGGGCCGGCCTGCGAACCGTGGCCTGGCGGCCGGTTCATGAGTTGGAACGTCATGGCCGGCGCTATCCGATCTTTCTGCTGACTGCCCACCACGCCTTCTCCGGGTAAGGAAACGCGCAAATGAGCGAAAAAGCTGCCACTTTGGTCACCCGCGCCTTGGCGGACCGGCATGGCCAGGTGGCCTGCCGGGAATTGAAACAGCGCGGTGTCAGTTGCGTCACCTGCGTGGCCACCGCCTGCGACCTGCTGGCACCCGGCGGAGCCTGAGCCGGGATGCCGGATGGGGGGGCACCTGGCACAGGCGCCGCCACAGGAATGGGGGGATGTGGTAGCCGCGGCTGTGCCAGCCGCGAGTGGCGGTTGTGGCAGTTCGGGGAAAAGGCAAAACAGTGGCGCTCAGCCTGGCCGGCCGCCGCGCCGGCATCCGCCCCCCCCGCCATTTCCGCGGCAGGGCGGGGCCGGAACCGTCTCCGGTGGCTCCGCGGCGGTTTCCGCACGCTCCAGGCGGATGGCCCGGCCGTTGACTAGGGCGTCGGCAACCTTGCGCCGCGCTGACTCGATCAGCCGGGCGAACGTGGGCCGCGAGATGCCCATGCGCGCCGCGGCTTCCTCCTGGTACAGCCCCTCCAGATCGGCCAGGCGCAGGGATTCCAACTCATCCGGCCGCACCGCCAACTCTTCCAGTTCGCGCAACGGGACGCCCGCCGGCTTGAAGTAAACCACCGGCGGAGAAAAGGCAACCTGGCGTGGGCAGCGCGGACGGGGCATGCAATTTTCTTTCTTGGCAGCCTAGGATAATTGCGCCAACTATAAGCCGTGGGCGGTTTTTTCAACAATATTCCGCCCTTCATGCGTGCGTCTGCTCCGTTTACTGTCGTCCGGGCAGCTTGAATCGCGGTAACTCGTTCAGTTCGCGGCACGTGCCGTCGGCTCGATATTCCACCTGATCGAAGCATTGGCCGTCTGGCGCAAAGGCCCGTACGGTGATGGCTGCCGGCGTGATGTCCACTCGGAATGCCGACGCTTCGAGATGGGGCTCCGTTCCCGGTCCGGCCACCGTCAGCACCGGATAGGTATAGTTCTTGCCATCGCGGTCCGGCCGCGGCGGGGCGAACGGCGCGGCCAACATGTCGGTGCCCGGAATGCTGCGCGTGTAATGATGCGAATGCCCGGACAACCACAAGTCGATCCGGCGCGCCGTGACAGAAAACAATATGCCGTTGGGCCGCCTTCCAAACCTCCGACGCCAGGGTGGTTTTCAGCCATGCCGCCTGTTCCGCGTACGCTATCGCGTCGAGATTGTATTTGCAGATGGCAGCCTTCGGTGTTTCCGCCGGCTTGTCTTCCCAACAGTCGAGCACCAGAAAGGCCGTGTCCCCCACCCGGAACAGGCGGTACGCCGTACCGTCGGCCGTACCAAAATAAGCGCCGAAATTCTGCGCGTCGTCGCCGCGCAGTTCATGGTTGCCGCGCAGCACCAGCAACGGCTGATGCGGCAGCCGTTTGGCGGTGTCGTCGATCACCGGTGCCACCATGCTCTTTTCAAAGCTGGGAAACTCCGACCCGGTATCGCCACCGAACACCAGAAAGTCACAATCCTTGGCTCCGGCCGCCTGTAACAGACCTTGCAGAATCTGCCGTTGTCTGGCCGGCGCGAACTGCAAGTCCGCGGTAAAGAAAAAGCTGCATGTTTCCGGGGACTTGGGCAGGGTGCGGAATGTAAATGTGGCGGCGTTTTCCACCCGGTTCCGTTTTTCCGGCGCCCGCGGGTCAATCAACACCACCCGATATTCGTACTCGGCCCCGGGCTCCAGCCCGGTCAGCCGCACGGTGTGCCAGACGCGGCGCATAATTCGGCCGTGTTCCTGGTCCCAGACCGTCGTCCAGTCTTTCACCGGGTGATTGTCGGCGGCATAAAGATTCGGTCCATTGCCTTCCGGGAACGTGCTTGCACAGAGCGTCCCGTTGCAGAACGCTTCCAGCCACCAGTCGCCGCCAAAGCCCAACTGGGCCACGCCGTCTTTTGCCGCCGTGAAACGGTTGTAAAGCACGCCTTCCGCGCCGAGCGGTGAAACCTTGCCATTAAGCGTATCCAGATCGGTCACGCCGTCCAGATGGACGATCGCAGCCGAAGCCGGAACCTGATTTTTCCAGTCGCCGGATGGCATCCCATTGGCCCAGTACCAGTTGGGGGCCAGCGTCACCGGCGTCATATCGGCCGAGGTTAGTGCCGCCAGTTGTTGATCGGAAAAGAGCGTCGTTCTTCCTTCGGCGTTTCAGGTGTCGCGTCAGTCGTTCCTGCACATAGCGGTTGAGGTCACGGAACGCCTTCCGGGGATAGCCCAGGCTGAAGTATTGCCCCCAGCCCCGCGTTTGGCTGACGGATCATTCCATGGCGAACTCCTTTCAGTTCACGAGACGTCACTGGTTTCACTGACGCACCAAAGGCACGGAGTAAATAAAGCATATTTAATTGTTGTCTAATTAATTATGGTTTCTTTATGATCTCTGTGCCTCCGTGAGAAAACATGACGATTGAAATGAAATTGGTATCAGCCCCTGTTCCCGGAAATGAACCGATGGCGTGCCGTGGGTACGCCGCGATTCGCCGCGTACCTGACGGCACGCGAAATGGGGACGGGACAAAACAGGGGCTGAAGCCCCTGCCTATTTCCGCCCCGTCCCGCTGGGACGGGAAAGCCACGCCCATTGAGTTCTGCCAAACGCCAGCTCCGGGGCATTGCCCCAGGCGGTTATGAAAACGCGCCGTTGGCGTTCCAGATGCGCTTGATGATGAGAACAAAGCAATACGGCTGACCTGAACCACGCCTCACGAGTCACGCCTCACGAGTCACGCCTCACGAGTCACGCCTCACGAGTCACGCCTCACGAGTCACGAGTCCCGCTTCACCCCGCCATCCGGATCCACAGCAGCACGACCAGCAGCGAGGCCAGGGTCACCGGCACCCCGACCCGCGCGTGGTCGCGGAAGCTGATGGTGACGCCGCAGGCGCCGGCCGCCGTGATGACGATCAGGTTGGCGATGCTGCCGATGGTGATCAGGTTGCCGGCAAAGGTGCTGGCCAGCGCCAGCACATAGCTGTCCACCGCCTGTCCGGCCGGCACAAAATGCACCAGCAGCATGACCGCCGGCACGTTGCTGACCACGTTGCTCAGCACGGCGGCCAGCAGGGCCAGCAGGTTGGGATCGCGCAGGTCCGCGCCGCCGGCCGCCAGCCAGGCCACGGCCTGGGCCGGCAGCCCGGTGCTCTCCAGGCCGCGCACAATGATGAACAGGCCGCAGAACAGGGTGATCAGATGCCAGTCCACCAAGCCGAGCAGGTCGCGGCTCGACATCTTGCGGCTGCACAGCAGCACGCCGGCCACCCCCAGGGCGCTGACCTCGCGCGGCACCGGAGTGAAGAACAGCACCAGCAGCACCGCCGTCCAGAACAGTCCCTTGCCGGTCTGCCAGCGGTCAAAGGGCGGCCCCTCGGCACCGGCGGACTCCGCACCGGCGGCGGACTCCGCAATCGGCAGCCGGTAACGGCCGCGGTACAGCCAAGCGATCCAGCCATAGGCGACCGCCAGCGCCGCCAGCACCGGCGGCAGGCACCACGCCACGAAGGGGCCGAACGCCAGCTGCCGCACCTGGCCGATCAGCATGTTTTGCGGATTGCCGATGATGGTGGCGGCCGACCCAATGTTGCTGGCCACCGCCAGGCCGAGCAGAAACGGCACCGGATTCCAGCCGCCGCGCCGCAGCGCCACCGCCAGCACCGGGGTGAAGGCCAAACAGACGATGTCATTCATCAACAACGCCGAGAAAAGGGCCGATGTCAGCATCACCAGCAGCAGAAACCGCGCCGGCGAGACGATCCGGCGCGCCAGCCGCCGCGCCGTCCAGCCGTAGAAGCCGCCCAGCCGGAACTGCGCCGACAGCACCATCAGCCCGTACAGCAGCAGGATGGTGCCGACATCGATCGCCGCCAGCGCGCCGTGCAGGTCGAGCTGGCCGGAACAGACCATGGCAATGGCGCCCAGCAGGGCGAACCCGGTGCGGTCCAGCGCCAGCCGCGGCAGGCTGCCAAAGGCAATCCCCACATAGCTGAGAAGAAAGATCAGCAGCGCACGCATCAAAACAGCTCCACCATCATGCTCTGAAGGTCACCGCCCCCCGGCGGCTCTCACGAGTCACGCCTCACGAGTCACGCCTCACGAGTCACGCCTCACGAGTCACGCCTCACGAGTCACGAGTCACGCCTCACGAATGCCCTCACACGGCGAACTGGTTTTTCCGGAACCAGTCGGCGGCGCGGGCCTGCTGGTCACCGTGCAGCTCCAGCACGTCGCCGTCGAAATGGGCGCCGGTGCCCAGTGCCTGCTGCAGCTGGCGGGCCAGTTCCATCTGTTCCGCCAAACCCAGCCGTTCCAACCCCAGCACCCGGGTGACGGTCTTGCCGCCCTTCCCCTTGCGTTGCACCTGGAAACGCACCCGACCCCGCACCGGGGCGGTCCCGGCACCGCCGGCGGTGCGGCCGGCCCCCGGCAGCGTCACGGAACCGTCGCCAAAGGCGTGCAGCAGCTCCCGGTCCTCCGCAGACAGCTCCGCCCCGCCGGCCGCCTTGCCCTTGGCGGCGGGCGCCGGGGCAACCGCGGCGGGCGTCGGGGCCGCTTCCTTGAAGGTGGCGGCGTTCAGGGCGGCGAACGGATTGACCTTGAAATCGGCCGCCCGCCCGGGATCTGCCAGCCGCTTCGGTGCTTCTTTTTTTCCCATAAGGCATTCTCCGCCCAAAAACGTCTTCCACGGGCTGCCCCGTGCCGTGAATTCTGATCGGGATGACAATATACCAATGCCGCCGGCATTCGGCGGTTCATTGTCCTGGCTTTAGCCGTGTTGTTTTAATCGAAATGCATCTTGCAGCTCAGGGCTTGCCGCCCGGCGGAACGTCTCCGCCGCACTACAAGCGCTCAGCTACAGCAGGTGACACACGACGTTCGTGAATAACTCGGTCGTGCCCTCAACTAATGACTCCTCCGGCTGTTCTCGGGGTCGGTATCGGTATCGGAATCGGTATCGGATGGAAACCGACAGCTCAATTCACGCACGAAATCTCCGGGAAACCGGATCAACCAACCAATAGGTCATACGCCCCGCAGAGGGCGCCCCTTTCCGGCCGCCGACCAGCGGTTATAGTAACACTTTTCGCGTCTTTGCAACCCCACCCCCGGCCGGCGCTTTGCCGCCGGCTTTTGGAACCCCAAAAACATGAGCAAGTCCGACCTCAAAGCCGCCACTGCCGCCTATCACCGCGAGCCCGTCCCGGGCAAGTTCGGCATGGTGGCCACCAAACCGTGCCGCACCCAGCGCGACCTGTCCCTGGCCTACACCCCCGGGGTGGCCGAACCGTGCCTGGAGATCCAGGCCGACCCGGAAAAGGTGTGGGAATACACCTCCCGCGGCAACATGGTGGCGGTGATCAGCGACGGCACCGCCGTGCTCGGCCTGGGCAACATCGGCCCCGCCGCCGGCATTCCCGTGATGGAAGGCAAGTGCGTGCTGTTCAAGCGGTTCGCCGACATCGACGCCATTCCGCTCTGCCTGCACAAGGTGTTCACCGCCAAGGGCAAGACCGACCCCGCCAAGCTGATCTCGGTGGTGGAGACCCTGGAGCCCTCGCTGGGCGGCATCAACCTGGAAGACATCGCCGGCCCCGCCTGCTTCGAAGTCGAGCAGGAACTCAAGCGCCGCATGGGCATTCCGGTGTTTCATGACGACCAGCACGGCACCGCCATCATCTCGCTGGCCGGCGTGCTCAACGCCATCAAGCTGACCGGCCGCCGCATTGAGGACGCCCGCTTCGTGGTCAACGGCGCCGGCGCCGCCGGCATCGCCTGCATCGAGTTCTACATCGCCGCCGGCGCGCGCCGCAAGAATGTCATCATCTGCGACTCCAAGGGCGTGGTCTACCGCGGCCGCACCGAAGGGATGACCCCCGAGAAGGAAAAACTGGCCGCCGACACCCCGGCGCGCACCCTGGCCGAAGCCCTGCGCGGCGCGGACCTCTTCATGGGGCTGTCGGTGGCCAATTGCGTCACCCCCGACATGGTGCGTTCCATGGCGCCCAATCCGATCATTTTCGCCATGGCCAACCCGGCCCCGGAAATCACCCCGACCGATGCCCTGGCCGCCGGCGCCGCCGTGGTCTGCACCGGGCGTTCCGACTTCCCCAACCAGGTCAACAACGTGCTCGGCTTCCCCGGCATCTTCCGCGGCGCCCTGGACACCCGCGCCCGCACCATCAACGAGGAAATGAAGGCGGCGGCGGCACGCGGTCTGGCCGAACTGGCCTGCGAGGCCATTCCCGCCGACATCCTGGCGTACCTGACCGAAGCGTATCCCGAGGATGCGAAGAACGGCGTGTTCGCCGGCAGCAACCCGCTCAAGAAGAACTACGTCATTCCGAAGCCGTTTGACCCGCGCGTCGTGCCGCGCGTCGCCCGGCACGTGGCGGAGGCCGCCATGAAGAGCGGCGTCGCCGCCAAGCCGATCGCCGACCTCGACGCCTATGAGCGGTCCGTCCGCGCCCGCGTCGCCGCCTCCCAGCAGAAGAACTGATCGCCCCGTGGCGCCGGCGGCACCCCCGCCGGCGCCATGTTACACGGCGTTAGTTTGGAGTGCGGCGACTCGGCGCCGCTAAGGTGAGACAGGCGTTCTTGCCTGCCGCTGGAGTTTGGCAGAACTCAGCGGTTACGGGTTTCCCGTCCCAGCGGGACGGGGCGGGAATAGGCAGGGGCTTCAGCCCCTGTTTTGCCCGCCCCCCCCATGTCGCGTGCCGTCAGGTACGCGGCGAATCGCAGCGTACCTACGGCACGCCATCGTGTCATTTCCCGGAACAGGGGCTGAAGCCCCTGCCTAATTTTCATTCAGTCCCTCCGGGACGAAACCTCCCCCAGCCCCCGCACGTGTGCCATACTCCAGGGGCCGGCATACTTGCCTGCCGTCAATGCGGCCGGATCTTCAGGATCGCGTCCACCTGCCGGAGCAACACGTCCTGGGCCGCGGCACTGAGCGAAGGGGGCGCCATCGCCAGCACCTGATGGCGCAACGCCTGCAGCTTGCGCCGCGAGGTCATGGAGGCATGGGTGAACGCCTTCACCGCCGCCTGCAGCTGGCGGACGGACTGGTAACGGCGGCCGCAGGACGGTTCCATGCACTTGTGGATGATCCGGGCCAGGTCGCCATGCACCGCCGGCAGGCGGCGCCACACCGGCAGGAAATCCCCCTTCCGCTTGGCAGCCAGCAGATTGGCCAGCGGCATCGTCGGATCGAACGGCGGGTGCAGGGTGACCAGTTCGTAGAGCGTGCAGCCGAGTGAATAGACGTCGGTACGCTCGTCCACCTCGCCGTGATCCATAAACTGTTCGGGCGCCATGTGCACGGGCGATCCCAAAAACATCGGATCCTGCGGCAGCGGCCCGGGATGCGCCGCATCCCAAAAGGTGCTGATCCGGGACTCGTCGAACTGCAGGCGGCCGCCGTCGCACGGGGCCGGCCTCGGGCGCGGCCGGTTGATGGCGATGCCCCAGTCGATGACATAAACCCGGCCGTGCGTGCCCACCATGATGTTGGCGGGTTTGAGGTCCCGGTGCACCACATGCAGCGAATGAGCGAACTGAACGGCATCAATGGCCTTGAGAATGACATTGAGCCGTTCCCCCAGGCTGCCATACAGGCGGCGGATTTCCGGATCGTGCTGGCGCAGGCCGACGACCACCTCGCGGAGGGTGAGCCCCGCGACATATTCCATGGTGAAGAAGGGCAGCCCGAGCAGCGGGTCGACGCCGATGTCATGGACGGGAATGATGTTGGGATGCTCCAGCTGGGCGGTGATCTGGGCCTCCAGCAGGAAGCGGGTGAGGTTGAGCGGTGACGGCCGGGGCTCGGCGGGCAGCTTGAGGGCCACGGTACGGCACATGTGCAGGTCCGCAGCCCGGTAGATGCGGGCCATGCCGCCCTCGGCAATGACCTCGCCGAGCACATAACGGTCGCGGCAGAACCATTCGCGGATGCGCCCCAGCGTCATCAGGTCCTGCGGATTCCGCGGCGCGTTGGCCTCGGACACCCCGATGTGTTCGCGCCGGGCCCGGGCCACCACGTCCAGCAGCGACGTCAGGTCCGTGGTGCAGAAGGCGGCATCCGGCGTCAGGAGTTTTTTCTTGGGCGGCATGGAACGACCCCTCACAAGTCGATACGGTCAGGCGGCACCGCGGCCGCCCCGGCGGCCTGCTGGTTGCGGATGGCCCACAGGATGGCCCGGCGCAATTCGTCGTTGGCATCCCGCAGCCGCAGGGCCATGCCGCGGG
>JBAZJM010000043.1:0-21367 GCA_041651315.1 Lentisphaeria bacterium
CGTTTTTGATCTTTTTGCACGACGAGCAGATCGGCAGCATGCCGCTTCGAAAATCTCACGCTTGGCAAAGGCCGCCAAATAGATTTTCAGGCATCGGTCAAAGTCTTCCCGGAAGACCCCCTCCGCCCACCCGTTGCCCCGTTCCTGGTCAATCTGCCGCCCGGTAAAAGTGAACCACTGCTGATTGAAATAGTCGCACTCGGCCGACGTGTTGGCCCGCCAAATCATGATGGGGGCCTGTTCGACAAGGATCCTGTACTCGTCATAGGACAGTTTGCCGTCGGTGATCATACTGTTGCCCCGGCATCTGCATCCGCCTCCGGCGCCGGCGGTTTGGCGAAGACGGCAGGGTCGGCGACGGGCAGGAACACGGTGAAGATGGCGCCGCCGCCCGGCTCGCTCTCCACTTGGATTTCGCCGCGGTGCTTGCGGATGATGTGGCGGGAGATGGACAGGCCGAGACCGGTGCCCTGGCCTTTGGGCTTGGTGGTGAAGAAGGGGGTGAAGATTTGGTCGCGCACTTCCGGCGGGATGCCGGTGCCGTTGTCGCGGACCTCGATCGCCCAGTGCTGGCGCCGGGCGCCCCGGGTCACCTCGCTGATGCGGATGGCCAGTTCGGCGTCGGCCCGGCCGCGGGTGACGTCGCAGGCATTGGCGAACAGGTTCATCAGCACCTGTTCGATCTCGCCGGGGCTGCCCAGCACATAGGGGGTGGTCTGGGGCGCCTCGCGGATCACGGTGACGCTGCTGTCGTTGATCTTGCCGGTGACCATGAACAGCGCGTCGGTCACCACCTCGTTGAGGTTGACCAGTTCCGCCCGGCTTTCCCGGGACCGGCTGAATTCGCGCAGGTGGTTGGACAGCCGTTCGATGCGGTCGGCCGCCTTGCCCACGCTGGTGACCGCGTCGGTGATCAGTTGGGCGGCGTCGGGCGGCAGGTTGGGAATGGCCTTGGCTTCGCTCTCCAGCAGGTTCAGGTAGAGCTTGATCACCGACAGCGGGTTGTTGATGTCGTGGGCCACGCAGGCGGCCAGTTCGCCGATGGCGGCCAGCCGGCCGGCATGGATCAGGTTGTTCTGCAGCTCCTTGACCTCGCGGATGTCGCGCAGGATGGAGAAGGTGCGCAGGAACTGCCCCGCGGCGTCGTAAACGGCGAAGGAGCGGATTTCCACCGGGATGCACTCGCCGGTCTTGCTCAGCAGCAGGCTTTCGTTGACCGACAGGTTGCCGCGGTCGCGGAGGGCGGCAAAGCCGCGGCGCACCTTGTCGAGCACCTCGGGCGCATAGATCTCCATGACGTTTTTGCCGAGCAGCTCGTCGCGGGAATAGCCGAGCAGTTCGGACGCCTTGCGGTTGGCGTAGACGAGGTTGCCAGCGGCGTCCACCGACTGGATGATGTCGGGGAACCAGTCGAGCAGCTGCTCGAACATGTGGGCCGTGGAAAGGCGCACCGTGGTGTTGGCCGGCGACTCGTTCATGTTTGAACCGTACTCCCGTCTGGCGGGGATTGCAATGGCGCGAGCGTCCGGCGGACCCCTTCCGCGATGCCGATCATCAGGAAGGCGGAGAGCAGCGAGCTGCCGCCGTAGCTGAGGAAGGGCAGGGTGATGCCGGTGGGGGGCATCAGCCCAAGGTTGACGCTGAGGTGGACGAGCCCTTGGATGGCCAGCAGCGAGACCATGCCCAGCAGGGTGGCGGCCCGGAACACGTCGGGACAACGGCGCGCCTCGCGGCAACCGTGCCAGACCCAGGCCAGCAGCAGCAGCAGCAGCGGCAGCACTCCCAGGAAGCCGATGCTTTCAGCCAGGGTGGCGAACATCGAGTCGCTGTAGCCCAGCGGCAGGAAGGATTCGGACCACCGCCCCTTGCCCCACGACTGGCCGGTCAGCCCGCCGGCCGCCACCGCGTGCTGGAACTGCTGCACGTGCCAGCCGAAGCTGGCGGCGTAACGGTCGGGAAAAAGGAAGCCGGCAAAGCGCTGCCAGATGTACGGCTTCCACCACAGCACGACGCCGGTCACGGGCAAGGCGGCGGCGGCCAGCAGCAGCAGGTCGCGGAAGCGTCCGCCCATGGCCCAGTAGAGGGCGGCGAAGGTCAGGGCGTAAATCAGGGCGGTGCCGAAGTCCGGTTCCAGCACCAGCGGCAGCAGCCAGGCGGTCAGGCAGCCCAGCGGCGGGAGGAAACCGTGCCAGAACTCCCGGCGCCACGGTTGGGTGCGCTCCAGCACCCAGGCCAGGGTGAGCACGTACACCGGCTTGGCCAGCTCTGCCGGCTGCACGAACACGCCGCCCCAGGCAAACCAGCCCTGCATGCCGTTGACCCGGACCCCGAAGTGCAGCACCAGCCACAGGGCCGCGTACGCCGCCCCGGCCGCCCAGGGCAGCGCCCGGCGCAGCGCCGCACCGGCGCCGGCGCGCGCCAGCAGGAGCAGCCCCGTCACCCCCAGCAGCAGCCAGACCCCCTGGCGCAGCACGAACGCCAGCGGCTGCGCCAGGTGGAAGGTGGCATTATAGACGGCCAGGCAGCCCCACAGCCCCAGAAACAGCGCCACCAGCCCCGCCGGCGTCAGCCCCGCCAGCAGCCAGTGCAGGCTGCGCCGGAGGGCCGTCACGGCCGGATGGGGACAGGGGGGCATAGAGGCGGGGGCTGGCGTGGTCATGGCCGCGATGAGGGGCGCCGGGGCTTGGCGGCCGGCGGGCCGGACGGGAAGTGGATGGGCAAATAAACGTCATAGCCGGGAACCATGTCGGATTCCTTCTGCCAGCTGTCGGGCAGCCAGCGGCCGTGCCGGTCAAGCATGACGCGGAACCGGCCGGAAACGCCGCGCAGCACGGCGTCGTGCGCCAGTTCGGTGCCGGAGACGCCGCATTCCCGGCCGTCCACCAGACGGGTCTCGCCGAGATAGGCGGTCAGGGCGCGGTCGCCGGGCAGCCGGTGGCGGGCGCTCCAGCCGTACAGGCGCAGCCGCGGCACCCCCTCGCACAGCAGGCTGGCGGCGGCCAGTTCGTTCGGGTTCAGGTCGGCGATCACGGTCGCCTCGCTCCCGGCCGGCCAGGGCGTCGCCGGCTCGTGGACGGGCAGGTAACGGCGGATGCGGCGCCAGTCCTCGGCGCGGCGCCGCGGATCGGCGGGAACCCGCCAGCGCAGGGCGAAATGGTGGGTGGACCAGGCCAGCATGCGGCCGTCACGGTCGAACAGGCAGCCCCGCGGCGCCGGGATTTCGCCCCGGAACCAGGCGTCCTGGGTGACCGCCGCCTTGAGTTCGGGGCCGGGAAACAGCATCAGCCGGCCCAGCCTCAACACCAGCAGGCCGCTCCAGACCAGCATCACCAGCAGCAACACCACGGCACGACGGTCCGGCCAGGCCGGCGCCGGCAGGACGGCCGGCGTCGTCGCGGGCGCGGACTGGGTCATGGCGCGGTCACTCCGACTGCGGTTTGGCGCTGGCCTCAAGCAACAGCAACGGCTGCCGGCTGGCCAGCCGCTTCCACCCCTGGTCGGCGCCCGGCATGGCGCAGGCCAGGCTTTGCGCCCAGGCGCGCCACGTTTGTTCCAGCCGCTGCTGCCGCGCCGGCCGCTGACGCCATTCCTGCGTCACCTCCGCCGCGCCGACGAACAGCACCGAAAGCGCCACCAGGACGATCGCCGTGACGATGACCGTGGTTTCCACGGAACGCATTCGGGGGATGGACATCGCACACTTCCTTCTGTTGGCTTGCCTGGTCCGGTCAGTTCCGGCCAGTCTGGCCGGTGATCAGCCCCGGTCCGGACTGCCGCGGATGCCGGCGATCTCCGCCTGCATCTCCGCTTCCTCACGCCGTTGTTCCTGCTGCCGGACCGCCTCCAGCTCCTGCTGCCAGCGGTCCGCGTTCCAAATCTCAACCCCCAATTCGCAACCGGCGACCACCGCCGCCGCGCCGGGGTCCAGCCCCAGCAGCCCGCGGAACAGGGGGGGGATGGTGATCCGGCCCTGATTGGACAGCTTTTCCACCGTGGTCATGGCGCCGAACCGGCGCAGGTGCCGGCGGGCACGCACGCTGACGGCGGCCTGGGGGGCGGTCTGGGTGTCCTGGGCCCGCAGCTGCTCCCACACGGGCAGCGGATAGACGGCCAGGCCCCCTTCCGGCAACAGGTGCAGCGCCACTTCCAGCACGCTGGCCTGGCGGAAATCGGCATCCATGGCCGGCGGCAAACGGACGCGTCCGTTGCCGTCGACCTGACACCGTTCTTGTCCGCGGAAACCAGTCATTGTCCAAATCCTTCCAGATTGCAACAATATTAGTCCAATTTCTTCCAAAAAGCAAGCGGCCGGCGCTGAAAAAATTATACATACTAATATTGATTTGCATAAAGTTATGGCGGCAGCCGGAGGCGGCTGGCGCCGCAGGACCGCATGGCTGGGGAACGGGGGCGGGGCGCCCAGGGGCGCTGCCGGCCGGACCGCTCCGGCGGGGGGTTGGAGTTTGGCCGAACTCACCCGTTTTTCCCTGCGCCGAAAGGCGCTCTGGAGTGCGGCGGGTCCTCACGCCGCCCTCCTGTCGGCCGGCGGCGACGGCCGCTTGGGGTGGGGAGAGAGAGAAGACAATACCAGGGCGGCGTCGAAGCCGCCGACACTCCGAGGGAGGCTGCCGCCTCAGAATAATCCAGCCTTCGCTATCTTGGCGGCTTTCTGTTCAGTCCCTACGGGACGAAATCCGCCAGCAGTTTTTCGATGGCGGCAACCACTTCCGGCGCGGCCGGCGTGGTGCGGGAGCCGAAGCGGAAAACCGTCCGGCCCTGGCGGTCCACCAGGAATTTGTTGAAGTTCCAGGTGATTTTTCCCGGCCCCTCAGGGGCGGTGTTCTGGCGGGTCAGGTAGTCATACAGCGGCGCGATGTCGTCGCCGCGGACGCTGATCTTGGCAAACATGGGGAAGGAGACGTTGTAGCGGAGCGTGCAGAACTGCTTGATTTCCGCATTGCCGCCCGGTTCCTGCCACAGAAAGTTGTTGGCGGGAAAGCCGAGGACGACCAGGCCCCGGTCGCGGTAGCTCCGGTACAGGGCTTCCAGTTCGGCGTATTGGGGGGTGAAGCCGCACTTGCTCGCCACATTGACGATGAGCAGAACCTTGCCCGCGTACGCGGTGAGGGCGACCGGCGTGCCGTCGAGGTCGGGCAGGGTGAAGTCGAGGGCGGTTCCAGCCATGGCGGTGTCTCCCCAAAATTAAACGGGCGTACCTCAATATGGCGACGAAACCGGGCGGTGACAAACCGCCGGCGGCCCGGTATATTAAAACCGGTGTGCGGCGAAACGGCGGTGCTGGTGCATCTGGCTGGTGCCGTAGTTTGGCAAGCTGGGAAGGGATCGGTCATGGAAATTCGTTTTCACCGGGATCAATGCCGCGAACTGCGGGAGGCCTGCGGCCGGGAATGGCTCGACACCAACGGGGTCGGCGGCTACGCCTCCGGCACCATCTGCAACTGTCACACCCGCAAGTACCACGGGCTGCTGGCGGCCAACCTGGCCCAGCCACCGGGGACCTTCCTGCTGCTGTCCCATTTTGAGGACTGGCTGGAGGCGGGCGGCGAGCGGCATTACCTGGTGACCCACCAGTATGGCGACGCGGTCAGCCCGGACGGGTATCTGCGCCAGGAGCTGTTCGAGCAGGGGCTGTGCCCGCGGTTCCGCTACCAGTGCGGCGCCTTTACCGTGAGCCGCCGGGTGATGATGGTCCAGGGACGCAACCAGGTCCTGGTCCGCTATGACCTGGAGGACGGCCCGCCGGAGGAGGGGGCCGAGTTGTGGCTGCGGCCGCTGCTGGCCTACCGCAACATCCATGCCGTGGCCGCCGCCAACCCCAAGCTGGACGGACGGACGGTGCCGCTGGGCGACGGCTTCTCCATCACCCCCTATTCCGGCCTGCCGTCGCTGTGCGTCCAGGCGCAGCCGGCGCCCGCGTTCACGGCGCAGCCGTGCTGGTATTACCGGTTCCATTACGAGGCGGACGCCGAGCGCGGCTTCGAACATCACGAGGATCTCTACACCCCCGGCGTGCTGCGGGTGCCGTTGAAGCCGGGACGCCCGGTGATCGTCTCCGCCGGCCTGGAGCCGGTGCGCGACCCGGCCCTGGTGTGGGAACAGGAGGAGGAGCGGCGGCGCCTGCGGCAGCAGGCGGTCGACCGGGAAGCGGCCGACATCGCCAGCGAGCCGGCCCAGCGCCTGCACGCCTCGCTCCACCGCGCCGCCACCCAGTTTCTCATCAACCTGCCCGGCGACGGCCCGGCGCTCCATGCCGGCTACCACTGGTTTGGCCCGTGGGGGCGCGACACCCTGATCGCACTGCCCGGCCTGACCTTTCACGGCGGCGATCTGGAGCAGGGCGCCCGCATCCTGAAAAACGTCGCCCGTCTCGAGCGGCACGGGCTGCTGCCCAACTTCCTCAATCCCGACGGCACCGGGGCCTACACCGCGGCCGATCCCTCGCTGTGGTTCTTCTGGTGCGTCCAGCAATACCTGGCCAGCGGCGGCAATGTCGAGACGGTACGCCGGGATTATTGGCCCGCCATGCTGGCGATCATCCGTCATTTCCAGGAAGGCACCCACAATGGCATTCAGGTGGACGGCACCGGCCTGGTCCGCGCCGGCACCCCGTCCACCGCCGTCACCTGGATGGACGCCCAGGTGGGCGGACGCCCGATCATTCCCCGCTGGGGCTACATGGTGGAGATCAATGCCCTGTGGTACAACGCCGTGAGTTTCGCCCTCGACCTGTCGCGCCGGGTGTTCCAGGAATGCGTGGAAACGCTGGACGCCGACTACGGCACCCGCATCCAGTGCGCCTTCCAGCGCAAGTTCTGGATCAAGGAGGAGAACTGGCTGTATGACACCGTCAACGAGGCCGGCAACGACAACGCCGTGCGCCCCAACCAGTTGCTGGCCGTGTCGCTGCCCTTCTCCCCGTTGACCAAGGAGCAGCAGAAGGCGGTGGTGCGGCGCTGCCGGGACGAGCTGTTCACCCCGTTCGGCCTGCGCTCCCTGAGCGCGGAGGACCTGCGCTACCGTGGCATCTGCCAGGGCGAAAACTGGGTGCGCGAACTGGCCTATCACCAGGGCAGCGTCTGGCCGTGGCTGCTCTGCCATTTCGCCGAGGCGCTGTTCAAGGCGGAGGGGCGCACGGCCAAGAACCGCGCCCTGTTCAACCCGGTCATCATCGCCTTCGACAAGCATCTGCACGACGCCGGCGTCGGCTCGGTGTCCGAGGTCTTCGACGGCGACGCGCCGCACCTGCCCCGCGGCGCCATTTCCCAGGCTTGGAACGTGGCCGGCCTGCTGCGCCTGCTGCATGTGCTCCAGGCGTGACGGCCGGCGGCCCCCCGGCGGGCTTCGGCGCGGCCGGGGGGAGGCTTGCCGTGGCTTGACGCGCCGTCCCGCGGGGGCGCCAGGCTCACCGCCGGCGCATCAGCAGCGACAGCAGGAACAGCCCCATGGCGAACAGCACGATGGTGCCGCCGGCGGCGGTGTTCCAGTAATAGGAGGCCAGCAGTCCGGCGAGGCCGGCCGCCCAGCCGGCGAGCAGTGCCAGGGCCAGGTATTGGCGCAGGTCGCGGGCCAGGTTGCGGGCGGTGGCGGCGGGCAGGATCAGCAGGGAATTGACCACCAGCACGCCGACCCAGGGGATGCTCACGGTGACGGCGACCGCCACCACCGCGGCGAACACCGCTTCCAACCCCCACACCGGAAAGCCGCGGCTGCGCGCCACCGCCCGGTTGAGGCTGGCCAAAAACCAGCCGTTGAACAGCCACACCCAGGTCAGCAGCACCCCCAGCAGCAGCACGGCCAATCCCGCCACCTCGCCCGGGGAAACCGCCAGCAGGTCACCGATCAGGTAATGCGAGTACTTGGCAAAGCCGCCGCCGCGCGACAGCAGCACCACGCCGAGCGCCACACAGAAGGCCATCACCAGGCTGATCACCGTGTCGGTGGAGACGGCGCTCCAGCGGCGCAGGGCGGTCACCCCCAGGGCCAGCAGCAGCGCGAACAGGATCATCGCCCACAGCGGATTGCCCAGCCCGGCCAGCACCCCCAGCGCAATGCCGGTGAGGGCGGCGTGCCCGATCGCCTCGGAAAAGAAGGCCATCTGGTTGTTGACCACCAGGCAGCCCAGCAGCGCAAAGACCGGCGTCAGCAGCAGGACGGCCAGCAAGGCCAGCCGCATGAAGCCGAATTGCGCCCACTCCCAGGGCAGCTGCGTGATCAGCTGATGCCAAACGGCGATCATGCGGCGTTCTCCGGGCTGTCGGCGGGCGGGGCGTCGCGGCGGTGGACCGCCCACGGGGCCGGCGCCGGCGGCACGGCCGGCGCCTGCGGGTCGAAGCCGAGCGCCTGCATGACCACCGGGTGGGTCAGGGCGTCGCGGGCCGGGCCGTCGAAAATGACGGTGTGGTTGAGCAGGATCATGCGGTCGGCCACGGCGGCGACGGCGGGCAGGTCGTGCGAGATCAGCAGGATGGCCAGGTCATGGCAGCGGCGCAGCCGCGAGATGATGGTGTAGAACAGGCCGATGCCCGCCGTGTCGAAGCCGGACACCGGCTCGTCGAGCAGCAGCAGGTCGGGGAGGGGGGTCAGGGCGAGCGCCAAAAAAACGCGCTGCAACTGGCCGCCGGACAGCTGGCCCAAGGGGCGGTCGAGGAGCGCCACCGCCTCCACCTCGGCCAGGGCGGCGGTGGCGGCGGCGCGGACCCGGCGGGAGGCGCCCAGCCACAGCGGCCGGTGGCCGCAGGCGCCGGCAAACAGGTCGAGCACGGTCACCGGGGCATGGGGGTCGAGGTCGACCTTCTGCGGCACATAACCGATGCGCGGCATCCGCTTGCCGCCCTGATAAGGAAAAAACTGCAGCTCGCCGGTGTGCGGAATCTCGCCCAGCATGGCGCGCAGCAGGGTGGTCTTGCCCGCACCGTTGGGGCCGACCAGGGCGGTGAGCTCGCCGCAATGCATGTGCAGGTTGATGTCGGCAAGCAGGGCCCGGCCGCCCAGGCGCACCCCGAACCCCTGCAGCCGGGTGCAGCAGGCGCCGCAGCGGTCGGCCGGCGCCGGGGGACGGACAAGAACAGGAGGGACGGAGGCTGGCATCCTGCCATCTTAAGCCGGCCCCGCCCCAAATCAAGTTCCGCCGGCCTGCGGGGGGGATGACAATAATGTCGGTTGGGAACCCCCTTTTGAGGAAAGGCGGTTCCCAAACCCTCCGTCAAACCTGTTTATGCCTTTTGCGGAGTCCGCAGGCCGCCCCAGCCCTCCCAGTCACGGTTAATCGCTCAAAACGGCCTGCGGACTCCGCAAAAAGATACAAAAGTTTTAGGAAGGGGCTTGGGGAGCACCCTTTTTCAAAAGGGTGGCCCCAACAGGCATTATTGTCATGCACCCCTTGTCGCCTGCTGCTGGCCTGCGGCGGTGGGCGGCTTATACTACGGAAAATCTCACTTCCGCTGGTCATCTTTCCGAGCGCCGCCCCTCATGAACCGCCTGCCGCAAACCATGATCATTGTCCTTGTGATGGCGCTGGCGGCGTTTGGGGCGACCATGCTCTATTCGACCAGCTACGACACCTTCGGCACCGGCAAGCTGAAGCTGCAGCTGATCTGGCTGGTCCTGGGCGCGGTGATCGCCGTGCTGGTGCGCCTGGTCGACCACCACTGGCTGACCCGCTATTCCCCGTGGATCCTCGGCGCGGTCTCGGCGGCCCTGCTCTACCTGGCCGGGGCGCACCTGCTGTCCAAGGTGCCCGGTTGCGCCGCACTGGCGGCGCACATCCCGTTCACCGGCGGCGTCAAGGGCGCCTACCGCTGGCTGAGCTTTCCCGGCGGCGTCCGGCTGCAGCCGTCCGAGTTTGTCAAGCTCGGGCTGATCCTGTTCCTGGCCAGTTATTTTGCGCGCGGCAGCCGGTTCATGGGGGAATTTTGGCGCGGGGTGCTGCAGCCGGTGCTCTATGCCGGTGGCGCGATGCTGCTGGTGCTGATGGGCGGCAGTTTGAGCGTCACGGTGATCACCGGCGGCGTGGTGGTGGTGCTGTTTTTCGTGGGCGGTGTGCGGATGCGCTACGTGCTGCCGGTGTTTGCCGCGCTGGCCGCCGGGTTCCTGGCGGTGAAGCTGGTGGACAACTCGACCCTGGAAAAGATTGCCACGACGGTCCATTCGCCGGGAATTGTGGAACGGCTGAGCCGGCTCACCTCCTACCGCGATCCAGAAGCGGTGCAGGACGGCGACGGCTATCAGCTGTGGTTTTCCCAGCTGGCGCTCGGCTCGGGCGGCTGGAACGGCCTGGGCTTCACCAACAGCCGGATGAAAAAGCATTACCTGCCCGAGGCGCACACCGACTTCATCCTGTCGATTGTCGGCGAGGAGCTGGGCTATGTGGCGGTGGCCGGGGTGATCGGCGCCTATCTGATGCTGACCCTGATGGTGTTCTGGCTGGCGGCGCAGGCGGCGGACCGCGAGGGCAGTCTGATCTGTGCCGGGGTGGGGGCGTCGCTGGGACTGCACGCCTTTGTCAATATCAGTGTGGTCAGCGGTTTCCTGCCGACCACCGGCGTCACGGCGCCGTTTATCAGCTATGGCGGTTCGAGCGTGCTGGCGTCCGCGATCGGCGTGGGGCTGCTGCTCAGTGTGGCCCGTTACAGCGAACGTTGCCATCTGGACCAGGAAGCGCAGGCCCAGGAGGAAGCCGCGGCCGCCCCGCCGCTGATGCGGAGTCTCTTTAACTGAACATGGCCAATCCCACTTCCAGCAGCCGCCAACCCCATCTCGCCATCGCCTGCGGCGGCACCGGCGGCCATGTCTATCCGGCGCTGGCCGCCGGGGCGGCGTTCCGCGACCTGGGCGGCCGGGTGACGGTGCTGCTGGCCGGACACCACGTCGGGCAGCACGCGAAGCTGGCGGACGAATACGGTTTTGCGGTTGCGGTGGTGCCGGCGCCGCGCCTCGGAGGCGGCCCCGCCGGGGCCGTCCTGTTCCCGTTCCGGCTGGCCCGCGGCTGGTGGTGCGCCCGGCAGGCGCTGAAACGGGCCGCGCCCGGCGCCCTGCTTGGGATGGGCAGTTTTGCCAGCGTCCCGGCCGGCCTGGCAGCCTGGTCGCTCGGGCTGCCGCTGCTGCTGCACGAGGGCAATTCCCGGGCCGGCCGCGCCAACCGGCTGCTGGCCCGGCGCGCCCGCTGGCTGGCCACCTCTCTGCCGCTGGAGGAGGGGGGCTGGCACCCGCCCTGTCCGCTGCTGGACTCCGGACTGCCCCTGCGGCCGGCCCTGCTGCAGGCCGCGGCCGCGCCGGCCAGCGCCGCCGGCTATCTGGCGGAACTGGGGTTGCGGCCGGACCGGCCGACCCTGCTGCTGTTCGGCGGCAGCCAGGGCGCCCGCTTCCTCAACGAACTCCTGCCCAGGGCGTTGGCGCGGCTGCCGGCCGGCGCGCCCCGGCCGCAGCTGTTGCATTTCACCGGCCAGGCGGACAATGCCGCCCTGGAGGCCGAGTACGCGCGGCTGGGCATCCCGGCCGCGGTCAAGACCGGCGAAACGCGCATGGCCGAGGCCTACGCCGCCGCCGGCCTGGTGGTCTGCCGGGCCGGCGCCTCAACCATCACCGAGCTGGCGCTGTTCGGCAAGCCGGCTGTCCTTATCCCGCTGCCCAGCGCCGCCGATGACCACCAGACCGCCAATGCCCGGATGGTGGCCGCCCGCGGCGCCGGCCGGCACCTGCCCCAGGCCGATGCCACACCGGAGTGCCTGGCCGCCGCGATTGCGGGTTGGCTCGACCAGCCGGCCAGTGTCCGCCCCTGGGGCGAAGCGGTCCGCAGCCTGGCCCGCCCCCACGCCGCCCAAACCCTGGCGGCTGCCCTGTGGAAGGTGTTGGCGGATTGAGCCGTCCCGGGGTCGGACCGGTGCGAAACACCATTTCCCGTTAGGGTGAGGTCGTGATTGCCGACAGGCTAACAGCCTAACCTGAATTATTCACTACCGTCCCAAAGGTGCTTGAAAAACGCGATTTTCCCTGAGATTTCAAGCGTAAAAGCCGTTTTTTTTGCTACTGACCCATTTTGCATTTTCCCTGCCCGTGCCCGTGCCCCTGCCCGTGCCCGAACACCGAAAAAGGTATGCCCATGGACGGCTTCGACCACGAAAGAATGGCTGGCAGTTCGGGCACGGGCAGGGGCACGGAATGAATTATGGCATCCCATGGGACGGCTTTGTAAATTATTCATGAATTTGAACAGAAGGTAGCAAAGGTAGCGAAGGGGTGAATCGCCTTACGAGTGAAACCTGTCGCAAGATGCGCAGGGCTGTTCGGAATGGCAACCTTGAATCCTTCGATACCGATAGCGACCCCGATACCGATGAAAAACACCGGGGGAAACCCGAGCCGCGGGCGCCTTGATCATTCATCGGTTGCTCTCGGGGTCGGTATCGCTATCGCTATCGGCATCGTTTTTGTGGTCTTCGCTCTTCGGTTCAAGAGGAATTCCCGCCATTCACGAACGGCGCCCTTGAGCCGGACTTTTGAAAACGGCTCTAGAAAAAAACGGCCCCACTCCCCGCTCTTGGCTCAGGCAGGGAAGGGCAGCACGTCGTCCAGGCGGTCGGCGCCGGCGAGCAGCAGCAGCAGCCGGTCGAAGCCCAGCGCGATGCCGCCGCATGGCGGCAGCCCGGCCTCCAGCGCGGCCAGGAACGGCTCGTCCAGCGGATAGACCGCCCGCCCCTCCCGGCGCCGGCGCTCGGCGCAGGCGAGAAAGCGGCGGCGCTGTTCCGCCGCATCGGTGAGTTCGCTGTAGGCGTTGGCGATTTCGATGCCGGCGATGTACAGCTCCCAGCGTTCGGCGCGGTCGGGCCGGCCGGGCTTGCGCCGGGCCAGGGCGCCGAAGGCCAGCGGGTAGTCGCGCAGGATGGCGGGGCGGTCGTGGCCGAGGTGGGGCTCGATCGTCTCCACCAGCCGGGTTTCGAAGGCGCCGTCGCCCTGGGCCAGCACCGTTTCGACGCCGAGTCCGGCAAACTGCTCGAAGGCGGCGTCCACCGTCCAGTCGTCCCAGGCGGCCGCCAGGTCGCAGGGGCGGCCGCCGCGTTCGATCACGGTGCGGCCGAGCAGGGTGTGCGCGGCGCCGGCAACCAGGGCGCGGGTGTCGGCCAGAATGGCCTCGTAGTCCGCCCCGCCCCGGTACCATTCCAGCATGGCGAACTCGGGCTGGTGCAGGCGGCCCCGTTCACCCTGGCGGAAGCAGGGGCCGAGCTGGAACAACCGGTCATAACCGGCGGCCAGCAACCGTTTCAGGTGCAACTCGGGCGAGGTCCGCAGCCAGCCGCTGCCGGCCGGTTCGGCGTCAATGAACTCTTCCAGGGCGGGGGTGGCCAGGCGCACCGGCGTGTCCACTTCAAGAAAGCCGCGCTCCCGGAAAAAGGCCCGGATATAAGCCGTCAACCCCGCCCGCAGCCGCAGGGCCGGCCGCAGGGCCGCCAGTCGCTGAAGGTCGGGGTTGTTCATGGCGGAGTGCGAAAACGCCCGGCGTGGCGGGCGTTTCGGTGACTTCAGGCCTTGCTGACGCGCTCGGAATACTGGCCGGTGCGGGTGTCGATCTTGACCAGATCGCCCTCGTTGACGAACAACGGCACCGCGATCTCCCAGCCGTTGTCGAGGGTGGCGGGCTTGGTGACGTTGGTGGCGGTGTCACCGCGGGCCCCCGGCTCGGTGTGGGTGATGCGCTTTTCAATGAAAATCGGCAGCGTGACCTCGATCGGCTTCTCGCCGTGCAGCAGGATCTGGCACTCGGCGTTCTCAATCAGGAAATATTTCTGGTTGCCCAGCACCTCGGCGGGAATGTGGAGCTGGTCAAAGGTCTCACAGTCCATGAAGACATACATGTCGTTCTCGACATGGCTGTAGGTGACGTCGCGGTTGGACAGGTCCGGGGTGTCCACCTTGTCGGCCGACCGCCAGGTCTTGTCCATGGTGGAGCCGTTGATCATGTTTTTGAGCTTGCAGCGGTAGAGCGCCTGCCCCTTGCCCGGCTTGCAGAAGTCAAAATCGGTGATCAGATACGGGGCGCCGTCGATTTCGACTTTGGCACCTTTGCGCAGTTCGCTGACGGAAATGTTGCTCATGCGTTTGGACTCCACAACGTTCCGGCCGCCGCGTTGCGCCCCGCCGGAAAAAACCGGGGGCGGGCGGAAAACCGGCCAAAAGCGGTGTACTATAGAGGCGGGGCGGCAATTCTCAACCGAAGTCGGCGCGGGTGCGCTCGATGTCGACGGCGACGCTGCGGGCGAAGCGGAGGGCGCCGGGCTTGTCGATGCGTACCCGGACGGCGGTCACGCCCACGGTTTCCAGGCAACAGCGGGCCACCTCGGCGGCGAGCTTCTCCAGGAGCTGAAAATGCGCCCCCTCGACCAGGGCGCGCACCCGGCCCTTGACCGCCTTGTAGTCGACGGTGTCGGCGAGGGCGTCGCTGATGCCGGCCCGGCGAAGGTCGCAGCACAGGGTGAGGTTGAGGCAGACGTCCTGCGGCTCCCGCCGTTCCTCGGGATAGACGCCGATGATGCAGCGGAGCTGGAGGTCGGTGATGTGGATGCGGTCCATGGCGGCCAACTTAAGGCGCCAACCGCCGGCCGGCAAGCGTGGCATTGTGGCGGCGGTGGGCGGTGCTAAATTAACCTTCGCCATGAGCAGCACACCGCCACCCGAATCCGCCGGTTCCGCCCCGGCCCGCCGCTACGAGCGTTGGATCCGCACCTGCGACCGTCTGGGCCGCTGGCTGGGCGACCGGCGCGGCCGCATCCCGCTGGACAACTTTGCCAAGTACCTGACGGTGGTGACCATTTTGGTCGTGCTGCTCTCCTGGAGCCTCAACTTTGAGCGCCTGCAGGAGACGCGGGACGTCATGTTCAAGTCGGCCACGGGCACCGCCTTCATGGTGTTCGGCCAGCTGTTCCTGCTGTGCAACATCGTCTACCTGGTCTGGCAGGTGTGGCTGTTCCGGCAGTACAAGCCGTGGCCGCCGCTGTCGGACCGGCGCCTGCCGACGTGCAGCGTCATCGTGCCGGCCTACAACGAGGGCCGCCAGGTGCTGGGCACCCTGCGCAGCCTGTGCGCCAGCGACTATCCGCCCGAAAAGGTGCAGATCATTGCCGTGGATGACGGCAGCAAGGACGACACCTGGGCCTGGATCTGCGAGGCCAAGCGCGAGCTGGGCGACCGCATCTCCGTGATCAAGCAGCCGCGCAACATGGGCAAGCGGCACGCGCTCTATGCCGGAATTCTGAAAAGCACCGGCGATGTGCTGGTGACGGTGGACAGCGACTCCATCGTCGAACCCCGGACGCTGCGCCTGATGTGCGGCGGCTTCATCCACGATGCCAAGGTGGGGGCGGTGGCCGGCAATGTGCGGGTGCTCAACCTGCACGAGGGGATCATCCCGCGCATGCTCGACGTGAGCTTCGTTTTCAGCTTCCACTTCATCCGTGCCAGCCAGAGCCTGGTCAACACCGTGATGTGCACGCCGGGCGCCTTGTCTGCCTACCGGCGCGACGTGCTGTTCATCAAGGTGCAGTCCGAGGGCAAGGAAACGACGGTACTCGAAGAATGGCTGAACCAGAAATTTATGGGCCGGGACGCCAACATCGGCGAGGACCGGGCAATGACCAACCTTATCCTGCGCGAGGGGTATCACGTCCACTTCCAGGAGGATGCGGTGGTCTACACCAACGTGCCGACGCGCTACCGCAACCTGTGCAACATGCTGATCCGCTGGGCGCGCAGCAACGTGCGGGAAAACATTTCCATGAGCACCTTCACCTTCCGCAAGTTCCGCGAGGGGCCGATGAGCGGCGCCCGCATCAACTTGGTCCAGCAGATGTTCGCCATGGTGGTGCCGCCGCTGTTTCTGTGTGCCATCATGCTCTGCCTGCTGTGGAAACCGCACGTCTTCCTGCTGCACATCCTGATCGGCACGGCGATCTGGTCCAGCGTGCCGGCCATCATCTACGCCATGCGCCACCGCTCCAGCGAGGCGCTGTGGGCCTACGCCTATGGCGGCTTCTACTTCGCGGCACTGTCCTGGATCAATGCCTACGCGCTGTTCACCATGCACCGTTCGGGGTGGCTCACCCGCCAGGAGCCGTCAACCCCAACCGCCACGCCGCCGGCGGCGTGACCCGCACCCCGTGACCCGTGAGGCGTGACCCGTGAGGGCCGGAGCCCGGCCGCAGGCGCCTGAGGCGGAAGCCGCCTTAGGAGTGCCGGCGGTTTCGCCGCCGCCCTCTGGAGTTTGGCACAAGTACGGGGTTGGGGAGCGGCTTCGTCCCGTAGGGACTGAATGAAAATAGGCAGGGGCTTCAGCCCCTGTTCCGGGAAATGAAACGATGGCGTGCCGTAGGTACGCCGCGATTCGCCGCCGCCCTCCGGCCGCTCCCGCCGTTGCGCGGCTGGGAATGCCGGCCTATGTTGCCCGTAAGGAGGCCGCACCGCGCGGCCGGCCCATCAATGGGACCGGGAGGGTTGGGAGCATGAAAGCCGTCACCGCCGCCGTGATGCGGGAACTGGATGCCGCCGCCATGGCGGCCGGACATTCCGCGGAAGAACTGATGGAGCGGGCCGGCGTGGGCGCGGCGCGCGAACTTGTGGAGTGGTGCGGCCGCCGCCTGGCGCCCGCCCACCGCCGGCGCTGGGCCGTGCTGGCCGGCAAGGGCAACAATGGCGGCGACGCCTATGTGGTCGCCGGCTGGCTGGCGGAACACACCGGGCTGCCGGTCACCGTCTACGCCGCCGTGCATCCCGGTGCGCTCACCGGGGCGGCGCGCGAGCATGCCGGCCGGCTGCCGCCCGCAGTGCCGGTGCTGGTGGTGGACGGCGGCCTGCCGGCGGCCGCGCTGGAACCCGGCGGGGTGGTGGTGGACGGCCTGCTGGGCACCGGCCTGGCCGGCCCGGTCCGCGAACCGTTTGCCACCCTGATCCGCCAGATCAACGCCGCCGGGCTGCCGGTGGCCGCCCTCGACACGCCGTCCGGGCTGGACGCCGACCGCGGCGAGCCGCTGGGCGTCGCCGTGGTGGCCGATCTGACCCTGGCCATGGGGCTGCCCAAGGCCGGATGTTTCTCCGCTTCCGGCCTGCGCCACACCGGCGCCCTGCGGGTGGTGGAGATCGGCCTGCCCGCCGCGGCGGTCGCCGCCGCGCCGGCGGAGCTGGAGGTGGTGACCGCCGCGGACATCGCGCCGCTGCTGGGGCGCCGGCCGCGTGATGGCCACAAGCATCTGTTCGGCCAGGTGGTGGTGGCCGGCGGTTGCACCGCCTATGGCGGCGCCCCGCTGCTGGCCGGCGCCGCCGCGCTGCGCGCCGGCGCCGGCCTGGTCACGGTGGCGGTTCCCGCCGCTGTCCGGCCCTGGATGCATCCCCGTTTTCAGGCGCTGATGCTGCGCGCCCTTCCCGATGCCGGCAGCGGCAGTCTGGCCGCCGGCTCCGAACTGGACGAACTGCTGGCCGCGGCCCAGGCGGTGGTCTTCGGACCCGGCTGCGGCCGCGCCCCGGAGACCGCCGCCGCGCTGGCCGCCGCCTTGCGGACTCCGCACCCGGTGGTGGTGGACGCCGACGGCCTGCGCCTGCTGGCCGCCCACCCCGGACTGCTGCCGCGCCCGGCGGCGACGGTGCTGACGCCGCATCCGGGCGAAATGCGGGCGCTGCTGCACGGCTTTGGCCTGGCCGGGGTTGCGGACTCCGCACGGGGGGCGCAGGCGGCGGCGCTGGCCCGACAGTGCGGGGCCGTGGTGGTGCTCAAGGGGGCGGCAACGGTGATCGCGACGCCGGACGGCGGCGTCCGCGTCAATGCCAGCGGGTCGAGCGCGCTGGCCACGGCCGGCACGGGTGACGTGCTGGCGGGGCTGGTCGGCGGCCTGCTGGCCCAGGGGTTGGAAGCCGGCGCGGCGGCGGCCGCCGCTGTTTTCCTGCACGGCCTGGCCGCTGAGGAGGCGCCCGCCGAGCGCGCCTTGGTGGCGGACGAGCTGATCGACCTGCTGCCGGCGGCGCTGCAGCGGCTGTCACCCTTTGCCTAGGCGGCTGCCGGTCCCCCGCATCGGTGGCGGTCAGGGATAGCCGACCGGGGCGGTTTGGGCGGGGGCGGCGCCGCCGAGGCCGGGCCGGGGCTCGCGCCAGGCGGGGGAGTCAAACGCCGCCAGGCTGATGTCGGAGAACTCGCCGTGGTTTCGGCCGCCCTCGACGGTGAGGCGGCGAACCTGGCCGGGCATGGGGTCGCGCAGGCCGGTGTCAAGAACGGTGATGCGGTTCTTGATGTAGCCGGCGCTGGTGTAGCGTTCCAGCTCGACGTTCAGGTTTTCCAGTTCCTTCTTGCCGACGTCCAGCGCCTTGCGTTTGGCCTGCAGTTCGCGGCCCAGGTTGTCGCTGGAACTGCGCAGGCCGACGTACCAGATGCCGGCCACCATCACCAGCAGGAACAACAGGGTGGCAAGCCAGGCCACGCCATAGCCGGGGTTCGGCTTGGCGTTGACCTCGACGTGGAGCGGCTGGCGGCGGAAGCGCGGGGAGGGGGCGGCACGCATGGGGGAATCCTTTATTAGGGCAGGCGTTCGGCGACCCGCAGGCGGGCCGGTGCGGAACGCGGGTTGGCGGCACGTTCGGTGGCGGTGGCAAAAACCGGTTTGCGGGTGACCACGCGCAGGGTGGACACTTTGCCGCACCGGCATTCGGGCAGGCCGGGCGGGCAGACGCAGGTGGCGGCGGCATCACGGAAAAAATTCTTGACCAGGCGGTCCTCCAGCGAATGGAAGCAGATGACCGCCAGCCGGCCGCCGGGGGCGAGCAGGTCATGGGCGGCGCGCAGGCCGCGTTCCAGTTCGCCCAGCTCGTCGTTGACCGCGATGCGCAGGGCCTGGAAGGCGCGGGTGGCGGCGGGCAGGCTGCGCTGGTGGCCGCCGCAGACGGCGGCGGCGAGTTCGGCAAATTCGCCGGTGCGCTCCCATGGCTGCGCCTGGCGGCGGGCGGCGACGGCGCGGGCCAGGGCGCGGGCGCGCGGCTCCTCGCCGTACTCGCGGAAGATGCGGGCCAGTTCCTCTTCCGAGGAGTGGTTGAGGAGGCCGGAGGCGGTGAGCGGGCGGCGCCGGTCCATGCGCATGTCGAGCGGACCGTCATGGCGGTGGGCAAAGCCGCGCTCCGGAGTGTCAATCTGGTGCGAGGAGACGCCGATGTCGAGCAGGATGCCGTCCAGCCGTTCCCAGTCCAGCTGGCGGACCGCGGCCGCCATCCCGCTGTAGCGGCAGCGCTGCAGGACCACCCGGTCGCCCCACGGGGCCAGACGGGTGGCGGCGGCGGCCAGGGCGGCATCGTCCTGGTCGAGGCCGAGCAGCCAGGCGCCGGGGGCCGCCGCCAGCAGCGCCGCTGCGTGGCCGCCACCGCCGACGGTGCCGTCGAGGTAGTGGCCGCCAGGGCGGGGCTGGAGCAGCTCCAGGACCGGCGTCACGAGCACGGGTTCATGCTGGAAGCTCACGCGGGACGCACCGCCTTTCGGAGGATCTCGGTGAAGTCGTCCGGTTTCTCCTGGATCGCCTGCAGGACGTCGAGGCCGTGGCCGCTGTCCATCCGCTGCCGTTCCCAGGCGGCGGGTTCCCAAATCTGAATGGTGGTGACGGCGCCGACCAGGATGGCGCGGTCCTGGATGCCGGCGTGGCCCATCAGGCGGGCGGTGAGGTTGATGCGGGCCTGCTTGTCAAGCAGGCAGTTCTGGGCCATGGCGCCGATGGTGGCCAGGGCGACGCTGGCCTTGGCATCCGCGAAGGAGACGTGGCGGAGCTTGGCCAAAAGTTCCTGAAATAGTTCTTCGGGAACCAGCTGCAGAGCCTGTCCCCGACCCGGCAGCAGGATGAAACGGTTGGCGTCGGGGCGGCTGTCGCGCCAGGCACTGGGGATGGCGATGCGGCGCTGGGCGTCAACCGTGTGGTCGAACTCCCCGAGGAAGCAGCGCACCGGCATTTCCGGACTGGCGGCCCCGTTTTTCACCTAAACGCTCCTTATTACACCTATTTTCCCCAAATTATATACGGCGGACACCGCAAATACAAGGGCGCGCCCAAGAGAAAAACCATCACCAACAAGCCAAGTCAGCACACCAATCCGTAAACAATTGAGCTTGGGGACAGGCCCCAATCCAACTTCTTGCAAATGATTGAGAAACAATTCCAGACGGCGGGATATCCGATGGCATGCCAGCGTCCCATGACGCGCCCCAAACGTCGTTCAGGGACGGGTTCCTCCCGTGTGGGCCAGCCGTTGTTCGCCGGCGGGGCGTTTGGGGTCTGTTGGCAATGCGGAATTTCCCCTCTCATGGGAGGGATAACGGGGATGCGCAATAAGTTTTCGGGCACGCGCCAGCGGCCTGGCACGTCAGGGGGGCAGGTTGAACCGCCTCTTGAGGAGTTTCAATACGTCACTCGCCGGATCAGCATCTTCTGAGTGCGCATCGGATTGGCCAGACCGTTCCCGTTGCCATGGCTTGGCACAGGGCGGCTCCGACCTCCCCTGTGTCCACCAGCACTTCCGCCAGCAGGGGATGCCGGTCCCAAAAACGGTGCCAGGCGGACTGCGCAAGGGGGCCGTGGCAGCAATGAGCACGGCCAAGCCGTGGCACGCCGTCCCCGAAACCGTTATCCAAAGCGGCGAAGATGCGCCGGGCCGATCCGATGATGACGCTTTTGAAACGGTCGCGCCAACTGGTGCCGTGGCGTTTCCCCCGGTGTTTGACCTGGTTCAACCAAACGGTGAACATCTGCTCCAAATCCTTGATGAATGCGCTGATGTCCCGCAACCGCTCTGCCCAATGCCGCAAGAGTGCCGGATCATCGAGGTCGGGCAGGGGGGCATTTTTCCTGTAATAGGCATGAAAGCGGGCCTCCACCGTCTGCCGGGAAGGCAGCGCTGCCGGTGCTGCCAGGAGCAGGCTGTAGCCGTCGCCGGACACCTGCAACAGCGTCATTCTGACGACGTATAGCTTGGAAAGGCGATTGGCAAGACGCAGCAGTTGCGTCCGGCATTGCGGGGCAAGTCCGTTTTCCCCCTCCCTGCCGGCTTGGCGGTTGGAGATTTTGTACAGGGTGTCCTCGTGGTCGTTCCGTTGTCGTGATGGGCGCATGATGATCCTCCTTTTTATACTAAAAAATAATAGTATTTAAGGAAAAGTCAAGCGCTGGCGACAAAACAGGCTTAGGGACAGGTTCCAAGCAGGGAGGCGCGCATTATTGGGGGGGGGCGGGCGCGGGATCGCGGCTGGGGCGGCGGAACACTGCCCGGCGGCTGGTTACCCGGGGGGTGTCTGGGGCCAGGCGGCGGGGGCCAGGCGGGCGAGGCCGCGGAGGGTGAAGTCGGC
>JBAZJM010000044.1:0-21090 GCA_041651315.1 Lentisphaeria bacterium
TACTATCACACCGCCCACGACGATCCGGACCGGCTCGATTACCCCCGGATGGCCCGGGTGGTGGCGGGGCTGCAGGCCGTGGTGGCCGACCTGGCCAACCCGGCCGCGGCGCCCGTAAAAAAGCAGCTCTAGCCTGGATTATTCATAACTTTGAACAGAAGACCGCAAAGCACGCACTTACGCACAACCCTTCGCGCCAAAAACGCCCAGCAACAGGAGGAAAACCCAGAATGAAGACCCCCATGAATCACCCCCGTCAAAGGTGGCTCGCGATGGCCGTGGGGCTGTTTTTCGTCATGTGCCATGCACCGGCGGCAACAGCCGGCACAGCCGACACTCACGGAGTCTATCGCTTGATCTCCGTCGACGGGAAGCCGGTGCCGGCACGCGTGTCGCACGACGGAACAACATTAGAGGTGCGTTCAGGCACCTTCACGATCAAGGCCGACGGCACGTGCGGCAGCAGGATCATCATGGTTCCGCCATCTGGAATGGAGGTCATACGAGAGGTGAGCGCCACCTACGTCCAGGACGGTCCGAAACTGACCATGCGGTGGAAGGGAGCAGGAAAAACCATCGGAACAATCACGGGCGACACCTTCACCATGAACAACCACGGCATGGTGTTTGTCTACCGGAAGTAGAATGACAATGCACAACGAAAAATCATCCGTTCTCCAACAACCTACCACGCTCGTCCCCGCCGTCCGCGGGGTGGGCCGCGCCCACGCCATCGTACTGGCCATTCTGCTGGGGCTGTTCACCCTGGTGTATTTCCTGCTCGCCCGGGCCGGGCACGCCGACTCCGTCGTGCTGCCCGCGCTGGGGGCCCTGGCCGGGCCGCTGGCCGGCGCCCTGGCCCGCAACTGCCAAAATTGCTGCCTGCGTGTTTCCCTGCAACTCATGGCGTGGTGCGCCCCGATCCTGCTGGCGGCCATTGCCTTTCAATTTCTCCGCCTGCCCGGCACAGCCTGGCTCAAGGCCGTGCGCCTCGGCGTGTGGGGGGCCGGCTGGCTGGCCTGGTTCCTGGGCGGCATCCTCGCCTTCGGGCATGCCTTGACCTGACGGGGGCGCGAGGCATGGACGGAACACGAAACTACGGAAGAACGGAAAGACGGGAGAACGGAAAGAGAATCCGCTTTTCCCTCCGTGCCGCTGTACCTCCGTGAGAGAATGCTTGTCATTCCGCGTCACGGTACAGTCTTTATAACCTAACAGCCTACAGCCTGCAGCCTAACAGCCTTCATCCCTTTGCCAGCCCGGCGTACTTGCGGGCCGTGCGCCGGTCGAGGCCGGAGAGCCGGGCGACCACCCCGTAATTGCCGTGCCGCCGGTAGAGCAGCGCGCAGTAGGCCGCGAGCAGGTCCTGGGCGGCCGGCGGCTGTGCCAGCAGGGCCGCCTCTTGGAACCAGCCCGCCGGACCGCCGGCGGTAAGGCCGGCCGGGGCCGCCGGTTCGTAGCGCCCGGCCACCAGAATGCGGCGGACGGCCTGTTCCAGCTCGCGCACATTGCCTGGCCAGGCATAGTCCGGGCCCGGGCTCCGCTTCAGGGAGGCAACCACGCCGCGCACCAGCTCCGGCGACGGCTGGCCAAGAATATTGGCGACCGTCACCCCGAGAATGTCCGCCAGTTCCCCCGCATCCTCCCGCAGCCGCTGGCGGAGCGGCGGCACGGTGATCACGTCGGAACAGAGGCGGTAATAGAAATCGGCCCGGAATTTGCCGCCGGCCAGCAGCCCGCCGAGGTCGCGGTTGGTGGCGGCAATCACCCGGCCGCGGAAGCGCCGGACTTCATGGCTGCCCACCGGTGAGAAGGTGCGCTCCTGCAATACCTTCAGCAACTTGAGTTGCACCGGCGGGGCGGCGTCGCCGATCTCGTCCAGAAAGATCGCGCCGTGCGGGCTGCACCGGCTGAAAATCCCCTCGTGATGCTCCACCGCGCCGGTGAACGCCCCCTTGCAATGGCCGAACAATTCGGACTCGATCAGGTTTTCGGGGAACTGCGACAGGTTGATGGCGATGAAGTTGCGGCAGAAGCTCTCCGCGAAGCAGCCGGTCTTCGCCGCGTAGGGAATGAAGGCCGAACGGCCGAGGGCGGCGGCGGCGGCGCCCTTGCCGGTGCCGGTCTCCCCGAGCAGCAGGGTGGAAAAATCTTCCATCCGGTCCCACAGCCGGCCGGCATAGGCCAGCAGGTCGTGGGTGAACAGGTTGGTCCACAAGCGCATGCGGAGTCCGCGCATGCCGGGACTGCGGCCGGGCAGCTGGTGCCGGATGAAGTAAAAGGCCCGCCGGAGCTGGTAAAAGACGGCCAGAGAACGTTCCGCCTCGGCGGCGGCAAAGCCGCGGCGGACCAGCAGTCCGAGGGCCTCGCGGGCAAACGGCACGGGACAGGGCGCGTCGCCGGCCGCGAGCTGCCGGCGGATGAGCCCGTCAAAGGCGGCAAGAAAGCGGTGGAAGACGTCGAACAGCAGGAACTGGCGCACCGCCTCGCCGTCGGCGCCGGAAAAGCGGTGGAAATCGGCGCGCCCCTCCCGTTCCATGCGGTCGGCGTGGGCGTTGACGCGCCGGATCACTTCGCCGATCGCCTCCGGGCCGGCGGCGGCGGCCGGCAGTCCGGCCAGCACGGCATCCAGCTCCAGCCGTTCCTCGCTGAAGGGGTTGGCCGCCACAGCGGCGCGCACCGCCGCGAAAAAGCGCCGCTCATCCGCCGTCAACCGCTGCCGTCCGCCGCTGGCCATGCCGCGTTTCTCCTTGACCGTAATCATGGCATGAAATGTACATGGTTCCGGCATTTTTTGCTTGGCCGGTTCCGCATCCCGCATAACAAGCACCACCGCCGGCATTGAACGTGGCGCAGGCATTCTTGCCTGCGATTGAAGCTCGGCCGGGCATTCCTGCCCGGTCTCGGCGGTATGGGTTTTGCCAATTTTAAGTTGTTTTTTAAGGGTGAGTTACGCCAATAGTTGGGCGCGGGCAGGAATGACCGCCCCTGGAGGTTGGCATAACTCAACGGGGGCGGTTTTCCCGTCCCAGCGGGACGGGGCGGGAATAGGCAGGGGCTTCAGCCCCTGTTTTGCCCGCCCCCCATTGCGCGTGCCGTCAGGTACGCGGCGAATCGCGGCGTACCTACGGCACGCCATCGTTTCATTTCCCGGAACAGGGGCTGAAGCCCCTGCCTATTGTCATTCAGTCCCTACGGGACGAAGCCGCCCCCAAACCCCGTACTTGTGCCAAACTCCAGTGGCAGGCAGGAATGCCTGCCCCACGCTCTTGGCAGCCTTCATGAATAATCCTAGTTAGCATCCGGCGCATGAACATATCAGTCTCCCAGGGCAACCCCCTGAGTAGAGCAGACCGAAAAAAGGCCATGTTCTTGGGGACGCTGCCCGCCGGACGCTCACGGCCGGGGCAGGCGGCCGGCGAGCCAGTGCAGGGCTTGGTCGCGATCAGAGAGTTCGCCGTTGAGCTGGAGGTCGCGCGCCTCCTCCAAAATCTCGCGGAACCGGGGCCCCGGGGTGGCACCGGCGTCAATCAGGTCCTGTCCGCGAAGCAGCGGCGGCGGCAGGACGGGGGTGGCGGCGTAGCGGGCCAGGGTGTCGAGGAGAAAGGCGTGGTTGCTGCAGTCGCCGTGACTGGCCTGGCAGTCGAGGCGGTGCAATTCGAGGGCATCGGCGAAACCGGGGGCGCCCATGAAGCGGCGGAGGGTGGCGGGGCGCATCTCGCGGACATCGCGGAAGGTCATGTGGCTGGCCACCAGGGCGCTGACCGCCTCCACCAGGGCGCCGGGGGCGTGCAGCCGGCGCAGGATGCCGGCCGCCAGGGCGGTGCCGGCATGGGCGTGGTTGGGAAAGGCATCGCGTCCCTTGCGCCACTCATGGGTGGGCGGTTTGCCGACGTCGTGGAGGAGCGCGGCCCAGGCCAGGGCGTCACTCGGGGCGTGCAAGCGGCGCAGCAGGGCGAGGGTGTGCTCCCAGACGTCGCCTTCGGGATGAAACTCGGGCGGCTGCGGGACGCCGCGCATGGCCGCCACCTCCGGCAGCCAATGCTCCAGCAGGCGGTGTTCCGCCAGCAGCTGGAAAGCGCGGGCGGGATCGCGCCCGGCCAGCATCCGGCCCAGTTCGGCAAAGACGCGTTCGGCGCTGACGCGGGCCAGGCCGGGGGCTTGGGCGGTCAGGGCGGCGGCGGTGGCCGGGTCCAGCTCAAACCCCAGCTCGGCGGCAAAGCGCACGGCGCGCAGCAACCGCAGGCTGTCCTCGCGGAAACGCGCCACCGGATCACCGATGGCGCGGATGACGCCGCGCTCCAGGTCGGCCAGGCCGCCGACCGGATCCAAAATCTCCGCCGCCACGGGGTCGTAGAACAGGGCATTGATGGTGAAGTCGCGGCGGCTCGCATCCTGTTCCAAAGTGGAAAAGCGCACCGCGGCAGGGCGGCGGCCGTCAAAATAATCGGCATCCTCGCGGAAGGTGGCCACCTCGATGTCCACTCCGGCGTCCGCATGAACCACGACCACGCCAAAGGCGGCGCCGACGGCATAGGTGCGGGGAAAGAGGGCCTGCACCACGTCCGGGGTGGCACCGGTGGCCACGTCGACATCCTGAACGGAACGGCCGAGCAGGCGGTCGCGCACGCAGCCGCCGACCCGAAAAGCGGCATGGCCGGCCTGGCGCAACGCCGCGATGACCGCGTCACCGGCACGCTCCGCCGCGGACACCGCCGGCAAGGGCTTGTTGCTTTTGGGCATTTCCGGCTATAGTCCAAGTGGCTTTGAACGTTCACGGCTTTCAAGAACAGGCAAACGGACTATAGCATGGGCGATTGGGGAAATAAATGGCGGTTTGCCGTGCTGGCGGCCCTGTTTTCCGCCACCGTGCATCTGGGGCTGCTGCTGGCGGCGCCGCAGATCACGGTCGGCCGGCTGATGGGCGGGCGGGCAGCGGTCAGCGCGGAACCGCCGGCCGCCGCACCGGCCAACCGCCGGCTGAACGTGCGCCTGGTGGACGTGCGTGACCGCATCTTCAAGATCCGCAATCCGAACGAGGATGAGGCGCGCACCGCCGCCGTGGTTGGCGCCGAGCTCGACCAGCGGGCGCGCGAGCTGTTCGAACGTCTCGGCCTGGCGGACAAGCCCAAACCGGAGGCCCGGCTGCAGGGATTGGGCGCCAACGTGGTGCTCCCCAAGCCCTCCGCCCTGGCGCCTCCCGAGCCCAAGGCGGCGCCGCCGGTCAAGATTGTGGAGATCGACTTCCGCTCGCTGCCGCCGGGCCGGATGAGCCCGGGCCGCGAGCAGTCCCCGCTGCTGCCGCGCCGGGAGCTGCTGCCCGGCGCCGCCGTCCCCGGCGTGGCCGGCGGCCGCGGCGGAGCCGGCGAGGCGGTGCCGCTGGCCATGCGCCTGGGGGCGTTGCCGGCCATGCCGCTGCGCAGCTCCGAACTGGCCAGCCTGCAACCCCAGACCCCGGCGCCGGCCGCCCGGCCGATTCAGGACGTGCTGGGCCTTTCCACCGTCAGCGGCCGGCTGGAGGCGCTGGTCTCGGTGGCCATCACGGTCTATGATCCGGGGGCCGGCGAAGACGGCTTCTTCCGCCTTGACATTGCCCCGAACCCGCGCGCCGGCCGGCTGCCGGCCGTGCCCAAGGACGTGTTGTTCCTGGTGGACTGCTCGGGCAGCATTTCGCACCACGGCCTGGAAGGGTTCCGGGAGGGACTGCTCTCCCTGCTCGGGGGGCTCGACCCGCAGGACCGCTTCAACGTGGTGGCGTTCAAGGACCAGAGCAAACCGGTGTTTGACGAACCGCAGCCGGTGTCTCCGGCCACCATTGCCGCGGCCCAAACCGCCATCGCCGGTTACCGGCGCGGCGGCCTCACCGACGTCTACAGCTCGCTGGCGCCGTTTGTCCAGGAACCGCCCGCCCCCCAACAGTACCGGCCGCTCAACGTCTGCCTGCTCAGCGACGGCAATTCGACCGTCAAAAACAGTTTGGCCAATGACGCTTTCCTGCGCCAGGTGATCAAGCTCCGCCAGAACCATGTCTCGGTCTACACCTTCAGCTCCGGCAGCCAGTCCAACCTGTTCCTGCTCGACCTGCTGGCCTACGGCAACCGCGGCGCCAGCCTGCATCTCAATGACGAGGACGCCTTCGCCCCCGCCTTCGCCACCTTCATGCAGCAGCACGCCGCCATCCTGGTCGCCGACCTCCGCTACCGCGCCACCGGCGGCCTGGCCCGCGACCTCTTCCCCCGCCAGCTGCCGCACCTGTACCGCGGCGACACCCTGTCGCTCTACGGCCGCATTCCCGCCGGCGCCGAATGGCTCGGCATGCAGATCACCGGCCGCGACGCCAACGGCGGCGAGCAGGAATTGGTGCTGCGCGAGAACCTGCGCCAGGCGCCCCGCGGCGACTCCCGCATCGCCACCGACTGGGCGGCACAGAAAATCTTTTGCCTGATCGCCGAGCGCGTCTATGCGCCCGCCCCGGAACAGACGGCCGAAATCCGCCGCCTCGCCGACCGCTACAAACTCTACGTCCCGTATCTGTAACCCCCCGCCGCCGAACGGTGCCATGTTGGGGCCACCCTTTTGAAAAAGGGTGCTCCCCAACACCCCTTCCCAAAACTTTTGTATCTTTTTGCGGATTCCGCAGGCCGTTTCGGGCAACGGGCCACGATGGGGACGGCAGGGGCGGCCTGCGGAATCCGCAAAAGGCACAAACAGGTTTGACGGAGGGCTTGGGAACCGCCTTTCCTCAAAAGGGGGTTCCCAACCTGGGCCGCCACCGTCAGTCGGCGGTGGGACGGCGGTCCTGTTTGCGGCCGGCCTGGCGGCGTTTGGCATCGAGCCGGCGGGTGCGCGAGCCGGCGGTGGGGCGGGTGGGCACCCGCGGCCGCGGCGGCACGGCGGCCTGGCGGATCAGCTCGCACAGGCGTTCCACCGCCTCGGCCCGGTTGCGGGCCTGGGAGCGGTGCGCGGAGGCCTCGATCAGCAGCAGGCCGTCCAGGGTGATCCGCCCCCGGGCCAGGTGCACCAGCCGCCGCCGCACCCCCTCCGGCAGGGCGGGACTGCGGCGGACGTCAAAGGCCAGGCGCACCGCCGAAGCGGTACGGTTCACATACTGCCCGCCCGGCCCCGAGGCCAGGGTGGCGGTGAACGTGAGCTCCTCCTCCCGCAGCCCGATTTGCGGGGTCACCCACAGCATGGCAAGGGCCCTTTCTTGAAAAACCAGAAATGGGGAAAAGCAGAAATAAAACGGGAGACGAGTCCCGGTTCACGCCTCACGCGTTATGCATCACCACAGCTTGGTTTTCTGCTTTCGTTATTTCTGCTTTTGTTTCAATCGGCGTCGCGGGGGGTGATGGCGGGCGCCGGCGGCGCGGGCCGGCGCGGGAAACGGCCGGCCAGCGCCTCGCGGACCAGTTCCTTGACCTCGGGCGCAAAGTCCTTCTGCAGAATCCACTTGAGATAGCTGGGTTCGCCGGCGGCCAGGTCGCGCAGGGTGGCGCCGGATTTCTGGCCAAAATTGATGATCACATCGTCGCCGCGCCAGCGCAATTTGCCGGCGGCATCGACGCTGTCGTCCTGGCGCTGCTGGCAGAGGCGGTCGAGTTCGGCCAGGTCGTGCGGCAGGTCGGCATAGCGTTCAAACTGCCCCTCGATGACCTCGATGGTGGCGAGCACGTCGGCTTCCGCCCCGTGGGCGCCGGTGTGCTCCTTGCCGCAATAAAGGCGCAGGGCGGCGGACAGGGTGCGCGGCTCGCGCATGTGGAAGATGCGCTGGGCATCGAGGACGGCACAGTTCTCCACGGCAAAGGTGAGGTCGCAGCGGCGGAACTCCTCGGACAGCATCGGCAGGTCGAACTTGATCACGCCAAAGCCGGCGAAATCGCAGTTGAGGAGGAAGCGCTGCAGGTCGAAGGCGATTTCGGGAAAGATCGGGGCGGCAGCCACGTCGGCATCGGTGATTCCGTGCACGGCGGTGGAGCCGGCGGGAATGGCCCGCTGCGGGTTGATCCGTCTGACCCAGGACTCGCGGCGGCCGTCCGGGTGCAGTTTGACGGCGGCGATCTCGATGATGCGGTCGTAGCGCGGATTAATGCCGGTGGTTTCCAAATCGAGCACCACCAGCGGCCGTTTGAGCGGGAGCTGTTTCATTCGGGAAACATAATGGCGGAGGGGGTGGGATTCGAACCCACGGTGCCGTTGCCGGCACGGAGGTTTTCAAGACCTCTGCCTTAAACCACTCGGCCACCCCTCCGCACGAGGGCGGAACCTTGGCACTATAAGCCGTGAAACGTGAGGCGTGAGGCGACTACCGCGAACACCACACGGACATACAAGGACCAACACGGACCGGCACGGACAAGGGGCGACGGCGGTGAGTCTCGTCCGTGCCGGTCCGTGAAAGTCCGTGCTTGTCCGTGCCCGCCCCATTCCCGTTTTACGGGTCACGCGTCACGGGTCACGCGTCGGGTCACAATTTTTCGCGCGGGGTGTAACCGGTGTGCAGCAGCTGGTGGGCCTTCTCCCCGTGCGGTTCGCCGAGGAATTCCTTGTAGAGCTGCTGGATGTAGGGGTTCTTCTGGGAGGAGCGGATCTCCTTGCCGGCGTCCTCGGCGTAGATGGCCGCGGAACGCTTGCGGATGACGTCGTACTCCCGCTTGGAATCGACAAAGGGCTGGCCGCCGCCGCCGACGCAGCCGCCGGGGCAGGCCATGATCTCGATCAGGTGGTAGTTGGACTTGCCGCTGCGGATCTCCTCCAGCAGGCGGCGGGCGTTGCCCAGCCCGGAGGCGATGGCGACGTTGATCATCTTGCCGGCGATCTCGACCCCGGCGTGGCGCAGGCCGCGCTGGCCGCGGACCTCCTCGAAGTCAACATTCTCCAGCGGCTGACCGCTGAGCACTTCGGCGGCCATGCGCAGCGCGGCTTCGCAGACACCGCCGGAGGCGGCGAAGATGTCGGCGCCGCCGGTGGAGAAGCCGAGGGGGTTGTCAAACTCGCCGGCCGCCAGGCTGAGGAAGTCGATGCCGGCCTCGCGGAACATCCGGGCCAGCTCGCGGGTGGACAGCACGTAATCCACATCCTGGAAGCCGCTGGCGGACAGTTCCTTGCGGGAGGCTTCGTATTTCTTCGACAGGCAGGGCATGACGGAAACGACCACGATCTTGGCGGGGTCGATGCCCATCTTCTGCGCCCAGTAGGTCTTGGCAATGGCGCCGAACATCTCCTGGGGGCTCTTGCAGGTGGAGGGGACGTCGAGCAGGTCCTGGAACTGGTGCTCAAAGAACTTGACCCAGGCCGGGCAGCAGGAGGTGAGCATCGGCAGGCGGCCGCCGTGCTGGACGCGGTGGAGGAACTCGGTGGCTTCCTCCATGATCGTCAAGTCGGCGGCGAAGTTGGTGTCAAACACGTAGTCGAAGCCGAGCCGGCGCAGGCCGGTGGCCATCTGCTTGGTGACGGTGTGGCCGGGCTCCATGCCGAACTCCTCGCCGAGCGCGGCGCGGACGGCGGGGGCGGTCTGGACGATGACGACCTTGTCGGGATTGTTGATGGCGTCCCAGACCGGGTCGATGTGGGACTTGCCCATCAGCGCGCCGGTGGGGCAGACCTTGACGCACTGGCCGCAGAACACGCACTGGGTGTTCTGGAGCGGGTCATGGAAAGCCGGGCCGACCACCATGTTGAAGCCGCGGCCGATGCCGGAGAGCACGCCGACGGTCTGCATGTCGTTGCAGGCCGTCTCGCAGCGGCGGCAGCGGATGCACTTGTTGAGGTCGCGGGTGATCGCCTCGCTGGAGGTTTCGATGGAGAAGGTGGAGGACTCGCCCTCGAAGCGGTTCTTGTCGGTGTGGAACTGATTGGCCAGGTCCTGCAGTTCGCAGGAGCCGCTGGCGTAGCAGTTGAGGCAGTCCTTGGGATGGTTGGAGAGCAACAGCTGCAGCAGCACGCGGCGCGACTTGAGGACGCGCGGCGAATGGGTGCGGATCACCATGTTATTGGCGACCTTGGTGCTGCACGCCGGGGCGAGATTGCGGCGGCCGTCCACCTCGACCACGCAGATGCGGCAGGACGCGACCTGGTTGACCGTCTGCCGGTTGTGCAGTTCCAAATGGCAGAGGGTCGGGATCTTGATGTTGGCCTTCTGGGCGGCCTCCAGGATGGTCGCCTCCTTGGGCACTTGAAGGCGGATGTCGTCAATGGTGATATTTACGAACGGCATGGCGGCGGGTCTCCGAAATTAAAATGCGTGTAGGGGCAGGCGCCTCTGCCTGCCCGGATTTCAAGATTCATGGGGAAATGCGACAAGGTTGTGATGGTGACCGGTCACTGGCGTTCCCGGCTCTGAAAAGCCGCCGTCCTCTCGGTTTTTTCACTCCCGGGTGATGGCGTCGAACTTGCAGATCTTGAAGCAGGCGCCGCAATGGACGCAGTCCTGCTGGCGGATGACATGGGGCTGCTTGACCTTGCCTTCGATGCAGTTGGCCGGGCAGTTCTTGAAGCAGGCGTGGCAGCCGACGCACTTGTCCGGGAGGATCTTGTAGACCGGCGGGCGGTTGCCGCGCTTCAGGCATTCCTCATACTCGCCGCGGAACCAGCGCAGGGTGGAGAGCACGGGGTTCGGCGCGGTCTGGCCGAGGCCGCAGAGGGCGGTGTCCTTGATGACGTTGCCGAGTTCCTCGAGCTTGGTCAGGTCGTCGGGCTTGCCCTCGCCCTTGAGAATGCGGTCGAGGATCTCGTGCAGCCGCTTGCAGCCGACCCGGCAGGGGGTGCACTTGCCGCAGGACTCGTCGCAGGTGAACTGCAGGTAGAAATGGGCGATCTGCACCATCGAGGTGCCTTCGCTCATGACGATCATGCCGCCCGAGCCCATGATCGAGCCGAGCGCCGTGAGGGTGTCGTATTCAACCGGGGTGTCGAACTTGGCGGCGGGGATGCAGCCGCCGGAGGGGCCGCCGGTCTGCACGGCCTTGATCGCCTTGCCGTCGTTGGAGCCGCCGCCGATGTCATACAGCAGTTCGCGGATCGGCATGCCCATGGGGATTTCCGCCAGGCCGACGTTCTTGACGTCACCGGCCAGCGAAAACACCTTGGTGCCGGGGCTCTTCTCGGTGCCGATCGAACGGAACCAGGCGGCCCCCTTCTCCAGGATCGCCACGATGTTGGCGAAGGTCTCGACGTTGTTGACGGTGGTTGAGGCATTCCACAGCCCGCGCTCGGCGGGGAACGGCGGCTTGACCGTCGGTTCGCCGCGCTTGCCCTCGATGGAGTGGATCAGCGAGGTCTCCTCGCCGCAGACGAAGGCGCCGGCGCCGTACTTGATCTCGATGTCGAAGCTGAAGTCGCCGCCCAGGATCTGCCCGCCCAGCAGTCCGAGTTCGCGGGCCTGGTCGATGGCGATCTGCAGGCGCTTGACCGCCAGCGGGTACTCCGCGCGGCAGTAGATGAAGCCGCGGCTGGCGCCAATGGCGCGGCCGGCCAGCGCCATGGCCTCCAGCACGCAGTGCGGATCGCCTTCCAGCACCGAACGGTCCATGAACGCCCCGGGGTCGCCCTCGTCGGCGTTGCAGACGATGTACTTGACCTCGCCGGCGGCGTCATGAGCGGCCTGCCACTTGACGCCGGTGGGGAAACCGCCGCCGCCGCGGCCGCGCAACCCGGAGGCCTTGATGACATCGATCACGTCCTGCGGCTTCCAGTCAAACACCGCCTTGGCCAGCATCTGGTAGCCGCCGCCGCGCAGGTAGTCGTTGATCTGCTCGGGATCGATCCGGCCGCAGTTGCGCAGGGCGATGCGCACCTGGCGCTTGAAGATGGCATCATCGACCGACAGCGGATCGCGGAAGGACCCGTTGGCCGCCAGTTCGTCCACCAGTTGGCGGCCGCGCTCGGCGGTGACCGGACCCAGGGTGACGATCGGCTGGTTGGGCAGCCGCACTTCAACGGTCGGCTCGGCAAAGCACAGGCCGACGCAGCCCGCCTTGACCAGTTCGACACGCCCGGTCAACCCCTTTTCCTGCAGGGCCGCGGCAATGGCATCGTACACCACGCCGGCCCCGGAGGCCAGGCCGCAGGTGGACATGCCGACAAAGATGGTGGGTTTGGGGGCGCCGGCGGCGGGCGCCTGGCGCAAACGGTCGGCCAGTTGGTTGAGATCGGCGCGGGTGGCGAGGCGGGTCATGGGTGACGATCCTCTTGAAGCTCAGGTTCTTTAAAACTGTAAGGTGATGCGTGACAGGTGATGCGTAATGGGTAATGTCTTGGGTCACGTTTCACGAGTCACGAGTCACGTTTCACGGGTCACGCTTGGTATTCGGCCAAAATGGCGGGGATCTGCTCGGGGCTCACGCGGCCGTAGGTCTTGCCGTCGATCTGCACCACCGGCGCCAGCGAACAGGCGCCCACGCAACGCAGCGACCCCAGGGTGAACTGGCCGTCCGTGGTGGTTTCGCCCAACTTGGTCTTCAACAGGCCTTCGGCCTTTTCAATCAGCTTGGCGGCGCCGCGGACATAACAGGCGGTGCCCAGGCAGAACTCGATGGTGTGCCGGCCGCTCCGCTTGGTTTTGAAGTAATGGTAGAACGACACCACGCCGTTCACCTCGCTGGCGTGCAGGTCCAGGTTGGCGGCGATGAACTGCTGCACTTCCCTGGGCAGGTAACTGAAGATCTCCTGCGCCCGGTGCAGCGCCGGAATCAGCACCGCCCGGCGGGCGGCCAGGTCGGCGCCGGCCACCTTGAGGTCGGCGATGAAGGTGGCGAGCGTCTGGAACTTCGCGGGGTCCGCGGCCGGATTGGCCGGCGCGGCGGCGGTGGCAGATTTCTTGGCGGTGGCCATGATGATGCGCGTCCCGGAATGGGTTCGATTTTTTAAGTTTAAAAACTTGGCGGACAGTAACTTGCCGTTCACCAGTCGCCCGCCACCAAGCTGTGAATAATTTCACAATATAGCACGCCGGGGGGCTTTTGCAAGCGCCAAAACGGGATTTTCAGCAAATCGCCGCCCCCCCCAATCCGGGGCCGGTTTGGCGCACCTTTCGGCCGCCGGCGGCGCCGGTTTCACGATTTCCCAACCCGGTTTCACGGTTTCAGTTTCACGATTTCGGGGGGGCTTGCGTCAACACCGGGAACGCCACCCGTTTTTAACCCCAAAAAAAACGGCCCGGACCGGGGACGGCGCAACGCCTGTCCCCCGGCCGGGCCGTGAACCCGCCTGAAGGCGGTCCCGCCCCTTACTTCGCGGCGGCCACGATGGCGGCGAAGTCTGCGGCTTTGAGGGCGGCGCCGCCGATCAGGCCGCCGTCGATGTCGGGCTGGGCCAGCAGGCCGGCGGCATTTTTGGCGTTCATGCTGCCGCCGTAGAGGATGCGGGTGGCGGCGGCGACCTCCGCGCCGAACAGGGTCGCGAGCAGGCCGCGGATGAAGGCGTGAGTCTCCTGCGCCTGCTCATCGGAGGCCACCTTGCCGGTGCCGATGGCCCAGACCGGCTCGTAGGCGACAACCACGGTGGCCATGTCGGCGGCGGTGAAGCCGGCGAAGGCGCCGCGGATCTGTTTCTCCAGCACCGCGTTGGTCTGGTTGGCCTCGCGCTCGGCCAGCAATTCACCGATGCAGACGATCGGGTTCAGGCCGTGCTTGAGGGCGGCCTTGGTGCGCTGGTTGACCGTCGCGTCGGTTTCGCCGAAATACTGGCGGCGTTCGCTGTGGCCGATGATCACCCAGCCGGCCGGAATGTCCTTGAGCATGGCGCCGGACAACTCGCCGGTGAAGGCGCCGTTGTCGGCCCAGTGGATGTTCTGGGCGCCGACCTGGATGCAGCCGCCCTTCAGTTCAGCGGCCACCGCGACGGCGGTGGTGAACGGCGGGCAGACCAGCACCTGCGGCCCGCTGCAGCAGCAGCTGCAGCCGCCCAGTTGTTCCTTGAGTTCGCGGGCCAGGGCAACGCCTTCGGCCGCGGTCTTGTTCATCTTCCAGTTGCCGGCAATCAGTTTGCGACGCATGTGGTAATTTCCTTATGGTGGTTGAGACGAGACGGGGGAAAGCAGTTTAGAACTCAGAAGCCAGTAGTCAGAAGGCAACGGCGGCAATCATGAAAATGATGGGAGCTATTGAGAATTATGGGCCGCATGGGAGTGAGGGTTCCCATAACTCCCATAGCTCCCCTTGCCCCACTGAAGCAAAACCCGCTTATTTGTCGTCCAGGGCGACGCAACCGGGAAGCTGCTTGCCTTCGAGGAACTCGAGGGAGGCACCGCCGCCGGTGGAGATGTGGCTCATCTTGGCGGCCAGGCCGGACTTGTTGACGGCGCTGACCGAGTCGCCGCCGCCGATGATGCTGACCGCGCCGCTCTCCGCCACGGCCTTGCACACGCCCGTGGTGCCGGCGGCGAACTTGTCCATCTCGAAGCAGCCCATGGGGCCGTTCCAGACCACCGTCTTGGCGCCCTTGATCTCCTTGGCGTAAAGCGCGATCGTCTGGGGGCCGATGTCGAGCGCCAGCCAGCCGGCCGGGATCTCGTTGCCGACCACCTGGGTGTTGGCGGCCGCGTCAAACTTGTCGGCGGCAACATTGTCCACCGGCAGCAGGAACTTGACGCCCGCGGCTTGGGCGGCCGCCAGCGTCGCCTTGGCGGTGTCGAGCAGGTCGTTCTCGCACAGGGAGTTGCCGATTTCATGCCCCTGTGCCTTGAGGAAGGTGTAGGCCATGCCGCCGCCGATCAGGATGGTGTTGACCTTCTTCATCAGGTTCTGCAGCACTTCCAGCTTGCCGGAAACCTTGGCGCCGCCGATGATGGCCACGAACGGCTTTTCCGGGTTTTCCACGGCGCGGCCCAGGTAGTCCAGTTCCTTCTCCATCAGGAAGCCGGCGACATTGGCGGCCCCCTTCTCCTTCATGAACTTGCAGATGACGGCGGTGGAGGCGTGGGCGCGGTGGGCGGAGCCGAAGGCGTCGTTGCAGAAAATATCGCCATAGGTGGCCAGCTTCTGGGCCATGGCTTTCTGCTTGTCCTTCATTTCCTTCTTCTTGGCGGCGGCGGCGGCCTCGTCGAGCCCCTCCGTCTTGGCCTTGCCCTCTTCCTCTTTGTAGAAGCGGGTGTTTTCCAGCATCAGGACTTCGCCGGGCTTGAGCATGCCGACTTGGGCGCCGGCGTTCAGGCAGTCGGGGGCAAAGGCGACCGGACGCCCCAGCTTCTGGGCCAGGTAATCGGCCACCGGCTTCAGGCTGAACTCCGCCTCGTAGCCCTTGCCTTTGGGGCGGCCCAGATGGCTCATCAGCACCAGCGCCCCGCCATTGTCCAGGACAAACTTGATGGACGGCAGGGCGGCCAGCACGCGGGTGTCGTCGGTGATCACGCCGTTCTCGATCGGCACATTAAAATCCACACGCATCACGACGCGCTTGCCCTTCAGCGGCAGGTCACGCAGGGTCTTCTTGTTCATGGTGCTCACTCCTAATGGTTGGGGGTTGGCAAAATCGTGGCGAAGCGGAGCCGGGATCCGTCAAAACAGACGAATTAGTACTATAATCCGCGCGGTTGCCCCCGCGAGGGGGACGGGTTTGGGACAGGGGCGAGCGAGCGGCACGGCCTGGCACGGACGGCACACGGACCGTCACGGACGGGCACGGACCACCGCCACACGGACTTTTCCCGGACGTCTTGTCCGTGTAAGTCCGTGTCCGTCCGTGCCAGCCGCCTATATTAGCCGCCAATGGACCACCACCCCACCACCACCGCCGGGCCGGCCGCCTGGGCAGTGCCCGCGGTGGCCGCCGCCACGGCGCTGACCGTGTTGCTGCTGCCGGCGGCCGCCTGGCTGGCCGGCCGGCTGCCGGGCCGGCCGCTGGGGCAGTTGCTGGCGCTCCTGCTGCCGCTGCATGCGGGCGGACTGCTGACGGTCCTGGCCGTGCTGGGGCGGCAGTCGCCGGCACGCTCCTGGCCGGCGGCGCTGGGCCTGGCCTGGCCGCCGGCGGAGGCGGGCGGCGGCTGGACCCTGTTCCGCCGCACCGCGTTGCGCCTCGCCTGGGTCTACCCGCTGGCCGCCGTGCTGGCCGCAACCGGCGCCACCATCGGCACCCTGCTGGGGCACCCGCCCGCCGCCAACCCGCTGCTGGCGCTGGTCGGCAGCGGCAGCGGCCCCCTTTTTTGGCTGGCGGTGCCGCTGCTGCTGGGGGTGCTGGTGCCGCTGGCCGAGGAGATCCTCTTCCGGGTGGTGCTTCACGACGCCCTGGCCGCCTGGCTGCCGGCGGCGGCCGCCGCTGGCCTGACCGCCCTGCTGTTTGCCGCCCTGCACGGCAGCCTGGTCCAGGCGCCGTCCCTGTTTCTGTTGGGGGTGGTGCTCCAGCGGCTGCGCAACCGCGCCGGCAGCCTGTGGCCGGCCCTCGGCCTGCACATGGGGGTCAACCTCACCGCGCTGGTGCTGCTGCCGTGGCTGCCGGCCTGATTCTTTGTGCGGGCGACCGGATTCTTCGTGCGGGCGACCGGCCGGATGCTTCGTACGGGCGACCGGCCGGTCGCCCCTACAATAAAAAACCGGACCCGCCACAGGGACGGATCCGGTTGGGAGACGCGAAGGCCGGCCGTTCCGGCAACGGCCCCCGCGGCGGGAAGGCATCAGGCGAACGAATGACGCCGGTGATGGCGCTTCTTCTCGCTGGGCTTCTCGTAATGACGCCGGTTGCGGAGTTCCTTGAGGGTGCCCTCCTTGTCCAGCTTCTTTTTCAGACGGCGCAACGCCTTTTCGATCGGTTCGCCGCGTTTCAGTTTGACTTCGGACATGGTGTTCACCCCCTTTCCGGCCGGGAATGGCGCAAACTCATAACATAGCCGCCAGTTCACCCAGCGCCAAGTTCTGGATTTGCCGCACGCGTTCACGGGTGCGGTCGAGGCGGTTGCCAATGTTCTGCAGGGTCTTGGGATTGGTGCCGTCCAGGCCGAAACGCTGGAGAATGACCTGCCGGCGGGGGGCCGCCAACTGGTCGACCAGCGGCCGGACCTTGTCGGCCAGCGCCAGTTCCGTCTTGCTGAACGGAGCGTGGCGCTCGCGGTTGCGGGGGTTCAGGGAGAGGAGTGCCCGTTGCACGACCTCCGGATCGGGATGCTTGCCGCTCATGAACGCGGGGGTTCCTTCGTTAGGGTGCGTTTACTTTGACTTTGTCGCCGCCCGGACGTTTCGCCGGGGCGGCGGCGGATGACCGGGGCTCGATCGTTTCGTTCATCAGCAGTTTCAGCTTGGCCAGGGCCAGGTGCTGGATCTGCCGGATGCGCTCGCGAGTGCGCCCGATGCTTTCGCTCACTTCGTCCAGGGTCTTGGGCGGTTGCCCGTCCAGACCGAAGCGCAGTTTCAGGATCTGCCGTTCGCGCGGTTCCAGCCCCTCGATGAGCACCATCAGCCGCTGGACGGTCTCATTGTTGCTGATCACCGCGTCGGGCGGCGCCGACCCCTGGTCGGCAATGATGTCCTCAAACCGTCCCTGCTCACCCTCCTGAATAGTGTCGTTGAGGGACAGGTTGCTGAAGTCCGCAACCTTGAGGCCGGCCACCGTGCGCTCGCTGAAGTCGAGGTAGATGGCGATCTCGGCGTCGGTCGGATCACGGTTCAACTCTTCCTGCAACCGTTGCCGCGCCGTCTTGATCTTGTTGATCTTGCCGGCCGACTGCACCGGCACCCGGATGGTCCGGCTCTGGTTGGCCAGGGCCCGGCGCATCGACTGCTTGATCCACCAGGCGGCGTAACTGCTCAGTTTGGCGCCCTTGCTGGGGTCAAACTTTTCCACCGCCCGCATCAGGCCGATGTTGCCCTCGGAGATCAGATCAAGCAACGGCAGGCCGAGCCCCTTGAAGTCATGGGCGATCTTGACCACCAGCCGCAGATTGCTCTTGATCAGCTTGGCACGCGCTTCCTCACTGCCTTTGGCAATGCGGCCGGCCAACTCGACTTCCTCCTGGCCACTGACCAGCGGAATTTGGCCGATGTCCTGCATATACACGCGGATGGTGTCGTTTTTCGTGGGCATGCCTTCTCCCCCGTGGTCAGTGACTGGCTTGCGGAGCTGGACCGGCGATCTCACCATCACGCCACCACCCGATTCAGCAGCGGCGGCAGGGGATAGTATATCGTTACCCCCTTCACGGTCAATCCCCCCGGGACGGGTGCTTGTCCGTTCCGTAGAGGCGGCCGCGGGTTCGGTGTTCATCAGAGCCCGGAACGCCAGTGACGGGTCAAATGTTTACCCGATTAAAAATTGACGGACCGGCGCCCCCCGTGACCGCCCCGGCACCGCCGGAACCCACACCACTTCGAGCGCGATAGGCGAGCGCGAACGCCGCTACGCTGAGCACGAATGCTTTGGGGATTGGCCGGTCAGTTCCTCCCGGGCCCGGTAAATTTGAGCTAGAGTATTCACCATGAACTCTCCTCCGGACATCCCGGACTGGCTGCAGGCCTTCCGGGCCTGGCTGGCCGCCGCCGGCCCGCCGGCCGGCCACGGCGGTTCGCCGCCACCCACCCGCCGCCAGCTGCCGGTGGCGGATGTGGAGTTGCTGCCCTTCCTCCTCTGCCGGCTGGCACGGCCGCTGGCCGGGCCGGCCGTGGTGGCCGTGGCGGACACCGCCGCCGCCGAACGGCTCGCCGCCGCCCTGCAAGGCTGGCTGGAACTGGCGGGCACGCCGCGCCCGGTGCGCCTGCTGCCGCCGGCCGGCCAGACCACACGCCGCCAGTGGATCCCCGAAAATGACGCCGCCCGCGCCGCCGCCCTCGACGCCGCCCGCGCTGGCGAGCCCGCCCTGTTCATTGCTGCCGCCGCCGCCCTGCTCGACCCCGTGCCGCCCCCGGGTGAGTTTGCCGACCGGCTCTTCGAGCTCCGCCCCGGCGACCGCGGCTGGAGCCCCGAGGCCCTCGCCGCCCGCCTGACCGCCATGGATTACGACAACGAGCCCGAAGTCCGCGTCCCCGGCGAGTTTGCCCGCCGCGGCGGCATCCTCGACCTGTTCTCGCCCGCCCACCCCGACCCGGTCCGGGTCGAATTCTTCGGCGACACCATCGAGTCGCTGCGCTTTTTCAGCGCCGAAACCCAGCGGTCGCTGCGCAGCACCGACCGAGCGCGCGTCACCCTCCGCGGCACCCTGCCGGCCGCCACCCCCGGCCCCGGCGCCACCTTCTTTGACTACCTGCCAGCCACCGCGCCGCTGGCGGTCTGCCTGCCAGCCGCCATCCACGCCCACCTGGAACGCTTCGCCCCCCCGGAAACCCTGGCCGCCTGGACCCGCCAACTGGCCGGCAACCGCCCGCAACTCCTGCTGGTACCCCCCAGTGAGGATCTCGCCGTCACGGAAAACGTTGGGGCCACCCTTTTGGAAAAGGGTGCTCCCCAAACCCCTTCCCAAAACGTTTGTTGCTTTTTGCGGAGTTCGCAGGACGCTTTGGGGCAACTGGCCCCGACTGGGATGACGGAGGAGCGTCCTGCGAACTCCGCAAAGGAAGCAAAAAGGTTTGGCGGAGGGCTTGGGAACCGCCTTTCCTCAAAAGGGGGTTCCCAACCTCCCGTTCCCGACGAACCGGTGGAGGCGGCCAGTTTGCGCGGGCTGTTCGGCGCCGACCTGGGCGCGCTCGGCCCGGGGGCCGAGCCGTGGCGCCGGCGCGAGACCGGCGACCTGCTCCGCCGCTGGCAGGCGGACGGCTTCCGGCTGGTCGCCTTCGCCTCCACGCCGGGCGACGCCGACCGCCTGCGCGACCTGTTTGCCGAGGCCGAGCCATTCCAGGGCCTCAAGCTCGCCCTGCACCAGGCCCCGCTCGGCGCCGGCATCTGGCTGCCGGGGCCGAAGCTGGTCTTTCTCGCCGACCACGAGCTGCTCGGCCGCCACCCCGTGCCGCCCGCCGGCCGCGCCGGGCTGTTCCACACCGCCCCGCCCGGCGGCGACGACACCCCCGAGCTCGAGGAGGGCGCCGCCGCCGTGCATGCCGCCCACGGCATCTGCCTCTTCCACGGCATCCGCGAGGTCGAAACCGCCGGCCGCCGGCAGGAGGCGCTGGAGCTGGAGTTCGCCGACCGCGAGCGACTGTTCGTGCCGCTCGACCAGATCCACCTCGTCTCCCGCTACGTCGGCGGCACCCGCCTCGCCCCCAAGCTCAGCCGCCTGCGCGGCGTCGCCTGGCGCCATGCCCGCGACGCCGCGGCCGGTTCCGCCATGGACCTGGCCGCCGAACTGCTGCGCATCGCCGCCTGCCGCGAACATGCCAAGGGACACGCCTTCCCCGACCAGGGCAGCTGGGAACACTCCTTTGCCCAGGCCTTCCCCTATGCTGAAACCCCGGACCAGGCCCGTGCCATCGCCGACGTCCTGGCCGACCTGGCCGCCGCCAAACCGATGGACCGCCTGCTCTGCGGCGACGCCGGCTACGGCAAGACCGAGGTCGCCATGCGCGCCGCCTTCCGCGCCGTGCTCGCCGGCAAGCAGGTCGCCGTGCTCGTCCCCACCACCGTCCTCGCCCAGCAGCACGAGCGCACCTTCCGCGAGCGCCTGGCCGAATACCCGGTGCGCATCGAAATGCTCAGCCGCTTCCGCACCCCGGGCGAACAGAAGAAAATCCTCGCCGCCGCCGCCGCCGGCACGGTCGACATCCTGATCGGCACCCACCGCCTGCTCCAGCCGGACGTGGCCTTCGCCGACCTAGGCCTGGTCGTCATCGACGAGGAACAGCGCTTCGGCGTCGAGCACAAGGAGCGCTTCAAGTTCCTCCGCGGCAACATCGACGTGCTGACCATGACCGCCACCCCCATCCCCCGCACCCTCTATTTCGGCCTGGCCGGCCTCCGCCACCTCAGCACCATCGTCACCCCGCCCGTGGACCGCCTGCCGGTCAGCACCATCATCGCCCACGACGAGGACGCCCTGGTCCGCGAGGCCTTGCAGCGCGAGCTCGACCGCGGCGGCCAGGCCTTTTTCCTGCACAACCGCGTCCAGACCATCGGCCGGGCCGCCGAACGGCTGCACCGCCTGCTGCCGGACGCCCGCCTGGCCGTCGGCCACGGCCAGATGCCCGGCGGCGAGCTCGAGGAGGTCATGACCCGTTTCGTCAACGGCGAGGCCGACATCCTGGT
>JBAZJM010000045.1:0-21071 GCA_041651315.1 Lentisphaeria bacterium
CGTCTCGCCGAGCAGGCCGAGCCGGTTCGGCTTGGCCGTGCCGACGGCGATGAAAATCGCGCTGTAACCGTCGATGAACATGTCGTCGAGGGTGATGGTTGAACCGATGAAGATGTTCGGCTTGAACTTGACGCCGAGCCGGTGCAGCACCTCGCCGAGGTGGTCGATCACCGCCCGCGGCAGCCGGAATTCCGGGATGCCGTAGCGGAGCACGCCGCCGATCCGGTTTCGCGCATCGATCAGCGTCACGCGGAAGCCGTTGAGCGACAGGATGATGCTCATGGTGATGCCGGCGGGGCCGGCCCCCACCACGGCGACGCGGTAGGGGTTCCTGGCGATTTCCGGCGGGGTGTAGTTTTCCAGGTAGCGGCGCGACACCTCCTGTTCGAGCCGGTAGAAGGGCACCGGCTGGCCCTTGATGCCGCGGATGCAGTGGCCGCAGCAGTTGCGTTCGTGCGGACAAACGATCGCACAAACGGCGGACAACGGGTTGTTTTCAAACAGCATCCGCGCCGCTTCCTCTTCACGCCCCTCCTGCACCAGGGTGATCACTTCCGGAATGGGCGTGGCAACCGGACAGTGCATCCGGCAGCGGGGCACCTTGCATTTCAGGCAGGCGGAAAGTTCATCGGTCAGCATGATCGTGGTCGGCAGATTGGGGGTTGGGGTCTCAGGGGGTGGAGCGGCGGCCGGAATAACTTAGCGCATGTATCCCGGCGCAGGGGGGTGTCCGGCGCCGCGGGGGGCATGACAGTTTTGTAGGATGATGTTGGGGCCACCCTTTTGGAAAAGGGTGCTCCCCAACCCACATAACTGCCATGCCCCCCGGCGCCGTTTTGCCGGCCGGCAACGTCAAAAGCGCCGTGGCAGGCCCAGGGTCGCATACTGGGACGCGTGGCTCTTGGCCTGCCGGTTGGGTTGCGGGCGGGTGGGAACCGTGTGCCACTCCCGCAGCACCGCCGCGTCCGGCGCCAGCAGGTAGCGCCGGCCCGTCACCGTGGCGAATTCAATCTGCTTCTTTTTGCATTCCATCAGTTTGCGGCCGTTTTCATAAACCACCGCCCGGCGCCAGGGGTTGGCCATCCGGCACGGTTTGCCCAGCCGGCTGGTGACCGCCACCCAAGCCGGCCGGCCGGCGACGATCTCAGCCGACACCACAAAGCCGTCCTCGGCGTGCAGGGTGAACCGCGCCGTTTGTGCTTTCACGGCCGCGGGGGCCACCCGGATGACGCCCTCATGGCTCTGCAGCAGCACTTCGTTCATGGTCGTGGCCAGCACCGACATGGCCTCCATGCCCATGTGCCGGAACGGCCACATGCCAAAGTTGAACTTCTGCTTTTCCCGCACGTCCGGCGGCAGGGATGCATCCATGACGTTCTGATGCCGGCCGGGCACGGAGGACTCGGCCTTCATGATCGGGGCCGGACCGTAATGCCCCCAGCCATTGACGTAGAATTGCCAGAACACCGGCCAGAGGTCCAGAATGCGCCGCGCCTCTTGGGCCAGCCCCAGCCGCGCCAGCGCGATGCCATGGGGGGCCCAGCCCATGCCCGGGCCGGCGAACGCCTTCACCGAGTTGGCCGCCGCCTGGTACAGGGGGGTGTCGGCCTGGCCCACTCCCACCAGGCCGGACGGGAACACCGCGGCCTCCTCGACCCAGGGGAAGATGCCGTCGTGGCAGCGGATGTCGTCAACGGGCTTGTCCGGCATCACCGGCTTGCCCTCCTGTTGATGCAGGGCTTCGAAGGCATCGACTGCGGGCGTGCCCGGCGCCGCACCGGGCAGGAACGAGGTCAGAATGGCTTTTTCTTTGATCCCATAGCCCGCTGCCAGCAGCGTATCCGAAAAGGCGCGGTCGCCCTTGAACAGGCCGCAGGAAAACCGGCCGTTTTGAAGGAAGGCGTCGTGGTCCCGGAGAGTGGGCAGCGGGGCGAGGTGGCGGACGATTTCCGCCCATGTTGCGGCCTGCGGGGCCGTCATGCCCGCCTCCTTCAAGGCTGCTAGCGCCGTCGGGAACAGCACCAGCGCGTAGACCAGTTCCGTCACCCCGTCATGCAGATGGATCCAGCCCTCGTACCCCGTCCCTTCCCGGGCGTGGTATTGGCCGTCCCGGCCCTTCTCAAACCGCGACGCAAAGAAGGTCGCCGCCTCCACCAGGTACGGCACCGCCCGGCGTTTCAGGAACTCCCGGTCGCCGGTAAACTTATACTGCCGCCAAAATTCCATGGCCACCTGCGCCACCGGTGTATGGTTGGCAAATTCACTGGCCGAGTTGTAGCCCCGCCGTTCGCTCACGTCCGAGACCAGGGCGCCTTCCGTCCCGAAGGCGGTCTTCGCATCCTCGCGCCCATATGGCAGGGCGTTGAAGCGGTAGTTCAGGTACGACTCCAGCAGGTTGTGATGCCCCGCCGCGTTAAGCGGCCAGTAGATCTGCTGCTGGTTCCAGTGGAAGTAGAAATTCCAGTTTTGGACGTCCCGGTTCCAGCTCCACAGGCCGTTGATGAAGCGGCCGGGATAGGCGCCGCGTTGCGAACACGCCGCGTAGAACATCGTCACGTGCCACAGGTTGTCGAGATAATCGTCCCCGAACTCCATCAACGACCGGGTCCAGAACGCCTTCCAGGCGCGCCGGTGTCCGGCGAACAACGCCGCGACGCCTTTCTTTTGGGCGGCGGCCAGCTGTTTTTTCAGGACGCCGGCCGGGTTCTTGGGCAGCGGCGAGGTGATTCCCGCCAAGAATGAAAAATGCTTCTCTCGGCCCCCGGTCACCGTCAGCTTGGCCGCATGCGAGTGTTCGACGGTGGCGGCCACCTGCAAGCCCTTGCCCGCCAGGATCCGGCACCCCGCCGCGAACGTCCCGCCGGTCAGGGCATGGGTGACATAGGCGCCATCCCGGTCCGCCTGCGCCGCCGTGCCGGCCAGTCCCAGCGCCGGGTCGCGGTTGACCAGCGAATACCAGTGGGAGAAGGTCCGCGAACCGAACCGCTCCACCACCATCTCCAGCGGCACGGGTTCGGTAAAGTTGCAGTCCACCTCACCGGCGAAGATGCCGCTGGCGTGGTCCACAAAGCCCCACACCGCGGCCGTGCCGAACGGCCCGGCCACCGTCAGCTGGAGGGAGGCGTCCGCCAGGCTCAGCCGGGCGGTGAAGTCCTGGAGATAGAACAGGTCAAAGACCGGTAATTTGAAGTCCAGAATAATCCGGCAGCCGTGCCGGAGCGTCGTGCTGTGCTCCTCCTCGTCGGCCTGCCAGTTGTGAAAGCGGCCGAACGCCGCGTCATCCCACAGGTCCGACTTGTTGACCACGAAGATCAGCTTTGAGCCCTCACACCAGCCGAGCACGCCGACCTCGCCGTTGCCGATTGCCAGCCCCTGCATCGGATCAGTGGGCGGCGTGAGATAGACCAGGTCATGCCGGGCGACCCGTCCCGGCCAGTTGATCCGCCACTCGCCCTTGTTGACATCAAACGCGGTTTGCATGAGGTATCTCCATCTTCATGTGGCACCCCTACAGGGTGCAAATACGGTTTGATCGCGATCCTGTCCCAGGGTTGTCCAACCCTGGGCTGGACATGTGCGTCGCCGGTGGCGACAAAAGCCGGAATGGTAAAACCATTGAAGGTTAAAATTCTTTTTTCTTACGGGGGGGCTCGTGTGTTTATTGTTGCCGTCGTGCATCACCGTTGTCCCCAACGGGGACGAACATGCCAGCCCAGGGTCGCACGACCCTGGGAAACCAACATTCCCATTTGTGTCCCTGAAGGGGACGCACATGGTTTTGCATATTCAATCCCACGCATAACGCTCATCTAATTCAACCCCATGCCGTTGCATAAATTCCCGAAATTCGTCCTGAAACGTCACCCGTTGATGGTGCTCCAATTGCCCGTCGATATACGCCTTGACGTTGGGCACCACTGACTCGCTCACCGAAAATGCGCCAAACCCGCCCTGCCAATGAAACTGATGGAAATCCGGATTTCCGCGCGCCCACTCCTGTTCCTTGATCCAATCCGTGGTCTGTCGTTTCACCGTTGCCACCACCTCAGACAATGCGTGGGTGCGTGACATCAAATGCAAGATATGCACATGGTCTACCGCCAAGTTGATACGAGCCACGGGACAATCCAGGTTTTTAAAAATACCGGTCATGTAGCCACACACCGCCGTGCGCGAGGCTTCGGAGACAAACGCACGACGGCGATTATGCGTGCTGAAAATGAGATGAATCCAAACTTTGGCAAGAGATTGTGACATGGGTCGCCCCATTCATGTGGCACCCCTACAAGGTGCAAAACGGATTGGAATTCTCATGATACCCAGGGTTATCCAACCCTGGGCTGGACATGTGCGTCGCCGTTGGCGACACCAACCGCGGACGTAGCATGTTCAAGAAATGCCTATACAGTCAAACGCACGACACGGTCCATTATTGTGTCCACGACAAGGTTTTGCCCTGTTTGTCCCCAATGGGAACACACATGTCAAAACTACGGTCGTACACCACCACCCGCTTTCGTCCCCAACGGGGACCTACATGTCCAGCCCAGGGTCGCACGACCCTGGGAAATTGGCATCACCAGTTTTCGTCCCTGAAGGGGACGCACAGATTCGCGCCATTGCGTGCCACATGCCGTCATCCGGTCACCACCAGATAGAGCTGCCAAGGCTCCAAACGCGGCAGGATAAAACGCCGGTACGCCCCGGCCATGCTGGCGGCGGGAATCAAGGTCTCCCGATTCGCCATGTCACTCACGCGAACCGCGGCAGCGTCCGTCAGCAGCATCAGTTCAACCTGTTCCGCCGGATCTAGATAGCAATTGGCCAGCGCCACCGCATGCCGGCCGTCGGCCAGCACCCGGTCCCACAGGCTGATCCGGTGGTACGACGGCACATAGGCCCCCAGCGTGTCCCGGGCCAGCCAGCGGAACACCGTCTTCATCTGGGTCGCCTTGGCCTGGTTCTCCAGCCGCGTCCATGGATAATAGCCGGCCACGCAGACCCGGCCGCCCAACGCGTTCTCGAACACGCCCATGCCACAGGCGGCGACGGTCTGATAGCGATAATCCACCAGTTCGGCCAGCACTTCGGCGCCCGGCCGGGGCCGTAGGCTATAGGCAGTCTTTTTCCAAAACAGGAACGACTGGCGGCAGTCCCGGCAGCGCCCAGCATAGTCGCCGTTGAGCGGATGCGGCAGCAGCCGTTCGATCATGTCCGCCTCGTGTTTGGCGACGACTTCAAAGCCGGTGAGCTCGCCGTAGCCCATCTCATTCAGCGCCGCCAGGGCGCGGGCATCCAAAAACACGCCGCGTGAGAGCATGTCCCGAATCCCCTGATCGGACAAGACTCGGACGCTGTCGCTGCTCAGGGCGAAAACCTGCGCCTGGTCAGCCTGGTACGCCACCGGCAGGCCGAGGTGAAACAGCGCATCGGCATGGCTGAGCGCCGGTGCCGGCGCCGGCGGATCCCCCAGCCACTCGCCCCGCCGCAGGTTTCGCGTGCTGAAGCTGTCCTTGCCCCAACCGGTGAAAATGCCCGTGGGCGCGGTCCGGCCAACGGCGTCGGCCAGGCGGTCGAGGAACGGCCGGACCGCCGCCAGCCGGGCCACCAGCGGCTCGTACTCCGTCAGCGGCTCGTCATACATGCTCAGCACGTTGTACGCCGCCCCGGTGCAGCCGCCGGCGATATAAACCGCCGCCTCAAAGGCCACCGCCTGCGTGCTCTTGGCCAACCGCTCATAGGGAAAGCATTCGATCTCTGATTGGATGGAGCGGACGGTGGCCGGAAGCACCGCGGCATCGCGCCCCATCTCGTGCGCCTTGTTGATAAACTCATCGGGCGTCCGTTCCTCATAGCACCCGCCGCCCGGCCGCCAGTACACCTCCGCACCGTCGGGCCCGGCCAGCGCCGCCGCCCAGGTGTCCAGGTCAAATCCTTCATAGAACCGCGAGCCGTCCATGAATCCCAGCGGCAGCCGCGGCCGCACCGCATGCACTGTGCGCTCGATCAGGCCCAGCAGGCTGGCGACGGTGTTCCGGTTGTGCTGCAGCCAGGCCCGGCGCACGACAAGCTTGTCCGGGCCGGCGCCCGTGTCAAACGCCGCCTTGAGCGTGTCGCGGCTGTAGGCCGTGCCGTATTCCTGGTGAAAAAGTTCCAAGCAGGCGTCGCAGAAACAAATATGGCCAATCGGCATGTGCCCGGCCAAGCGCACGTCATCGTCGATCCAGAGGTAATCCGGTTCCGCCCGGGCCAGGATCTCATACAGCGGTTTCACATACTCGCCCCGAAACCGCGGGTCATTGGGGCAGAACGAGCCGCGACTGACCTTGCCGCCCAAATCGGTCGCCCGGGTGTAAGCGCCCGCGAGACTGTTCTCTAAATTTTCCTCATGATGCCCAATGGTCGCCAACAGGTTGATTCCCGTGCGCCATCCCGCCTGGCGGACTTCGCCCATCCGGTCCTTGAGAATTGCCGCCCGGCGGCGCAGTTCCGCCAGCGGCAGCGGCGCATGCGTTTCCGAGGTGAAAAACGTGATCTCATCCGTCACCCCCGGGTACCGCCCCAAAAGTGCCAGCAACTCGGCAAACCGGACGTCGGACAGCCACTGCGGCACCCCGATGCGAAACGACATCACTGCATTGGCCATGGATAACCCCCTCTGCTTAACCGAATGCCGAACGCTGAATGTCGAATTTTGAATACTGAATTGCTGAAAAACCTTCGACATTCAAAATTCAGCGTTCAAAATTCGACATTTGCCCCGATCCGTTTTCCGTTTCAATATGACACCGCCAGAGCAACCGTCCCTGATTTCCGGGTATAGTTTTGTTCGCGTCCGGGTGTAGTTATGTTCACCCGCCGCAAGCGTGTACGGCGTTAGGCTGATGAATACAATAACCGAATACTCCGGCATCATCCATTCACGGAAATGCCTTTGTTGTGTACGGAAGAAACATCGCCCCGCACAATGGCGGAAAAATCGGATCGACCAGCGGCTTGCGGTCATCGAACGGGCGGCTGGCGGCGCGTTACTCGTCGAGGTTGTGATGGTTGATCACCGTCCCGTCATCCTGCTCGTCCATGCGTTCCGCCTTCAAGCGGCGGAATAACTCGCGCATGCCACGGATGCCTCCCCATGAGAACCAGACCGTGGTCACCAGAGCAATGACGTTTTTTGTATAAAGGTCAAGATCCGCCTCAATATCCGTTAGTCGGCCATCTTGCTGATTAAAACAGCGCATGACAATTAACTGGGTCTGAATTGACAAGTTTAGCATAGATTCACATCGTTTTTCTCCGCATCTGCCTATTGCCGCGAAATACGATTACATAATAAAATCGGTGATTTTATAATTAATTTTTTTCGTATTTTGTTAAATTTATCTGGGATGGGGTGGACTTGTTAATATTAATTGGATTTTTCATTTCGAATACGGCACCATCGTCGTGAAGATCTATTTCCTCTTCTCTGAGTTTTTGGAAGAAAATCAGCAAATCATGAATGCATCCGATCGTGAACCAAATCGTTGTACCAACGCCGATTGCCAACGGCAGGAAAATTGCTTGAACAAACCAGAAATCCGCCCAGGCTGCCGACGACCACGGATGGACTAGATAGGCCACCGACCCCACAACGAATACGACAAACCACAGGATCGACCACCAAAACAATCCCAGTGTAACCCAGCGATCCCACCGACTGAACTTTTCGTCGATTCCCCACACCCGATTGAACCAGCCGACCTTTGTTTTCTCCTCCATGTCGGTATCGGTGACAACGGTATACGCACCGCGATGCAAAAGTTTGTCCATGTCGTGCGGCTGACGGCAGGTTGACAGGGAAACCGTGACATAGGAGAAGACCGCGACCAAACTGGCGTAAAACCCGATCTCCATGCCGTTGAGAAAAAATTCGCGGCCCAACACTTCCTGGTAATAAATGCGGACGATAATCCCGCCGACCGATAGAATGGAGCCGGTCAAAAAGCCGACCCACGCCCCGACAGTCGTACCCCGTTTCCAATACAGTCCGCCGATGATGGCCGCCCCGGCCCCGCCAGTGAACACCGCCTGAGTCACCGCAAACCAGATCGCCACGTATTCCGTCTGCGGGAACACCGCGCCAAAAATGAACGCAACCACCGCCACGCCGACAATGGCCAGCCGCAGTATCCGCAGATGCTGTTCGAGCGTAAACGGTTTTTTGCGCAGCGGCACCACCACGTCCTGAATAAAAATACTCGACCACGAATGCAGATGAATACCGTCGCCAGCGATGATCCCCATCAGACAAATCGCCAACAGCATCCCTTTCAAGCCAATCGGAAGCATGAGAGACAGCGCTACCGGAATCCGCATTTGGTTGGCGGTGCCGGGATCCGCGATTTTACCGATTTCCGCCTGGACCGCCGCACCGCCGGCCGGACTGTGCAGATAAGTCATCGCGCACACCGCCAAGACAGTAATCATCACCGAAATGGCAAAACCGCGCCAACTGCCGAGGATACCCCCCATCCGGGATTCGTGCGGCGATGCGCCAGAGGAATTGAACGCATGACTGTTCTGCCAGGCCATTGTGCCGTAAACCCCGACCGCGATTCCCATCATCACATACCAGATGTTAAAATCCTTCAAGCCGAACGAGTCAAATGGGTTAACCAGCGACTTTCCCGGCGCGGTGTCCAGCAGCACCGCTTTGGTGTCGGGCCAACTGAAAAAGACAATGATCAGCACCAGCGCAATCGTTACATAAAAGACCTGGGAAAACATCCCTTCGGCGCAGTCGGTCAACAGCACCGCAATCTGACCGCCGAAAGTAGTCGTAATCACACAAACCGTCAGAAAACACGCCATCAACACCAGATGCGTCGGCAGATGCCAGTACCACAATGGCAAGAGCTGTGGCAGTCCCAGAAAACACACCATAAACCGCGCTCCAATCACCGGAATAATACCGAAATTGATCAACCCAGCGAAAAACGCCAAACCGCCGGCGAACAGCCGGAAGTTACGGCTGTAACGCATCTCGAAAAACTGTCCGATGGTCAGCGCCCGCGTTTGTCGATAGCGGTAAATTACAAAACCGCTGATTGCCACCAGCAGGCCGACTGGAACCGCGATTTGTCCCCACCAGGACATCGTGAATCCGGCCACGGCAAACACTTGGAACAGGGCCACCAATACCACCGCACCGGAGCCCTGGGTGCTGCGCGCAGTGCAGATCAAATAGCGGCCGGCGTTACGCCCCCCCGCCATGAAGTCAGCCACGCTGCGAACAAACCGTCGCGAATACAGCGCAATCGCAAGACTCACAACTAACGGCAATAACATGATTATCCAATCGACAACATGCATTACATACCATCCGGGGTATTACATATATTACTATATAAATTAAACATGTTAATAATTTTTAATGCCGTTAATTATTATAGTCAACGGTCGGCAGTCACCGAAATTTCACCAGCACAACCGAAAGTTTCGGCATTGTCAGTTCTCCGTTGCGAGGGTGTACCGACGGCGTTTCGGAAAGCAGGTGCCATTTATCCAGTAAATAAAACTCTGGGTTCCCGTTTCCCCCTTTGACGTCAAAATAAAGTAGTTTGTCTGAGGTCGAATAATTTACAATAAGTACCGCCGATTGATTTTTATCGCCTCGTGCAGCACACGCATAAGTTTTATTGGCAATATCCGAAGAGCATTCGACTGCCGTTCCCAACTTATAAAGTTCATTGAAAGCAAAAAAGGCGAAAAATGTCTTGGTAACTGCCATACTTGGGAAATAATATAGACCGCAAAAAATGCGTTCTGGGAATGCATCATAATACATCGCTTTGTCGATGGGCGATTTCTGCATCAGGCACAATGACGAAGCAACAAAGGTGGCGCCGGGCATTTCCTTGATGTCGTCCCAAGGATTTCCGCCGTATATCCCGGTCGCGAAGTTCCATTCGTCAAAGATGTTTTCCGTTTGGACAAACCCGTATTTTTTCAGCATTTTATCAACAAATACCGCGTGATTAACAATTTCCGCCGGATCATCCGGGTAAAGATGCCAGGAGAAAAAATCGAGCGGCGCACGAGTTTTAGGCGCGGAAATGTATTCCAAAAATTCCGTGAAATAGGGGATGAAGGTCAGATAAAAATCGTCAAGTTTTTTACGAGTGACTTCATAAAAGCCGCAACTGCCATACCCGCCGACTTTGATTTCCGGAAAACATTTTTTCAAATGGTTGGCCACAATCCCGTAAAAACGGAAAAACTGCTCCCGCGAACCGGTCCACATCGGCGGATTTTCTGGTTCATTCCAGATCTCCCAATATTCGATACCATAATGAAACCCGTTGGCCCAACCATGGTTATAATGGCGGATTATGCCTTCGCAAATACGAGCCCATTGTTTAAAATCTTCAGGCGGATTGATGCGCTGCACTTTGATCTGCCAGAAATTTTCAATAGTCACGCCCAAACGATAAAATATCTTTACGCCCGAAGCGATGAGCGAACGGAAATAAGCGTCGTTAAACGCAAAGTCATAAGATGCCGCATTCTCCGGATCTGCATTAAAATCGGGGAACAGGTTGGGAACATCGACATAATAAGTCCCGCCGAAACCGCCGGCGGCGTCATGCAATCGGACGTAGGGGATTCCGGCATCCCGCATGGTCGGGATTTCCCCGTTCAGAACGACCGGGCTGTTATTTACGCCGTGCAGCGGTTTTATTTTTCCCATCTCTTTTGTAAAATCAACCTTTACCCATTCTTTAGCCGCATCGGCTGACTTTTCTTGCTTTTTTTTGCGACTCTGGATTCCGTTGGTATTCATATAACTTACCTCCTGCCACCATGGTAAAATAACAAATACCGTGTTTTATCGTGCCATTGCCATCTGACTTGTCGTTTGCTTATTATCCCGCCGGCACGAGACGGCTTCCGCCAGAAGCGGCGCGACATATGACGCAAAACCGTGGCAACAACTGGCATCGGGAGTATCGTTTTCCCAGAGCGTTCCGGTCAACAGCGCCATACGGGAAAAACTCTGGTCAATTTCATCCGTCAATTGCTCGTAACGGTCTGCCATTCTCAACAATTCCAGCCGCAAAAGACGTCCGATGAACATGGCGACCGGAGCTTCCGTACAACTCCGATGTTGGCGCGTAAACAGCATGGTTTCCAGGTTGTTCCGTTCCGTACTGCCGGGCGGCAACAAATTGAAAAACAGTGCAAAATATTGGGCGATCTCACTGGCATCAGCTCTAATTTTCAACGTTCCATCCGATTCTCTCACCGCATGATCGTGAAGACAATAACCGTCATACGCCAAACGGCAGGCCGTATCCTGAATTTGCCGGGCCTGCTTTTCATATTCCGGTTGTTCATACCATGCGGAAACAATTTTCAGACATGCGGCAAAAAGCAAATTGGTGGGGAAATGAACTCCATTTACATAATCATTGGCCTTCGACCATTCGATAAAATTCCAGCCGGGAAGATTTTCCAGCAGCCCGTCTCGATTGATATACGGGGCGAAATACTTGATAAATTTCAGGATGCGATCTTTAAACTCATTTTGAAATTGTCGCCGTCCATGCCGTATCATGAGGTATTCATTGAGCTGAAGAAGCAACCACATCGGCCACTGCGGAATAAAATTGTCAATATCAGCCGGGTAACACATTGGCAGCATGCCGTCAGGAAGCCCGTCAAAATGGGACGGTGACAGAAAGTTTTCCATGAATGCTTCTTCAACGGAGGTCTCTCCGGTTAGAAAATACGCTGCGCGAGCAGTAAAAAAACCATCACAAGGATAACCCGCCCGTTCGCGACCGGGACAGTCCATAAATGTATCTACCGTATTTTGGCGGAAAGTTTCAACCGCCGCATGATATATAGGCAACAGTTTCCTAGGGATGTTGCCATTATGTACGGAATTTATCAGTTGTTTTTTAGGAAACGCATATTCACGGATGTCGGCGGCCAGAATTTCAATCGCTCCAGAAAGCTTGAAAATGGCCAAATAACGAAAAATATAAGGCTCAATACTTTCGAAATCGATGCGTTGTCCCGCTTTTAAATAAATCTGAATACAATCATTAGCCCACCATTTGCGTTTACCGGTAAATACCGGTTCAAGCATGATTTCATCGTGTCCGATAATAATTTCGGCATCCCTGTGACAGACAATAAAAAGTTTTATAAAACCGGTGCTGGCTCTGCCAAAATCAAAAAGCCAATAACCTTTTTCATCGGGATTTCCGCCCAACCCCCAGTTATAGGAAGCCAAACGTTCTTCCAAGTTCATCGGAGATCCCTCCGGCAACATCATGCATTCACGTATTTTGGGCGCCTGCTTCAGAAAATTTTGCACCAATTGACGCGGCCGTTCTGCGGGTTGTAGAAAACCCGTATGCACAAGGTGTGGCTTGTCGCAAATCTTCATATCAGGCATTGGCGCATGGCGTTCCAGCAAATGTAATTTAATCGTTTTCACTGAAATCGGCGCCGGTTGGCCAAATAGTTTACGGGTCAATTCACCGGAAGGGAAAGCGTTATAATTATAAGATTCCATCAGGGCTCGCGCCGGGGTGGATTTGCCGACATTCCAATTACGCCAGGAACAAGTACAAGCGGTGAAGTCATTGTCCCGGCCGGTGGCCTTAAGGCATTCGCCCGACGTTCCGATAATTTCGGCACGGACGAAAGCCGGCCCCAAGGGCAGATAGAAGTTTTTCACCGCATAGTTGACGGCTTCGATTACCACCTCGTTTTTAGATAATTTTAGGAACGAAGTCAAGTCAACGTTATCGATTCTGGCATAGCCGTGCGGTGCTCGGGCCGGGCCATAGGCGACCATTTCGCCATTGACAAAAAGCCGGTAAAGATTGCCGGCGGTGATCCTTATCCGGCAGGAGGTTGCCGCCAAGGCGGTTTTGAGAAGTATTGCGGAAGGTCGTTCAGGAATGCCGTCATCAAGCCATATATATTGGGCAACTTCAAATCCGTGCATTATTCTTAGCCCCGTTTTACAATTCTCTATTTATACATTATATTTTGCGTTATTCTTGAACCGCAATTTTTTTACATTCAACCGGCTTAAGAGTATTCAAGGTTAACGGTTGTCCATTGATTTTGTTGCCCAGAAACTGTAACTCCCCCGAACGCAACAAGAGAAACTGGTTCATTTCTTCTCCCTTAACATATGAAAAACCATTCCATTTAAAATCGTTATTTATAAATCTGCTGTCACCGGTATTTTTTATGAAACAAGCGAACATCGCGTTGTCAAATGAATTGTTTTCGCATACCAGCCCGGAAACCGCCGGACATGAACCATCCTTCAGGTTGGTTAACCAGACAACCGAGCGTAGACCGTAATACGCGTCCGTAACTCGGTTGTTGCGAATCGTCACGCAGTAGGGAACCGGTCCTTCATGCGCAAAAAGCAGTGAACTGACGGTGATGCCGGCTCCTTGTGGCAGGTTTTCCAGCACATTGTTTTCCACCAACGAGCATGGAGTCTGAATGTTGATCCCGCTACGCATCCGGGAAAAGTGACAATTCCGAACCACGGAGCCAATACCAAACATGTGCGGGAAATAAATCGTGTCAGGCTTTGTTTCATCACGGATCGATCCGTGAGCGTTCAGTCCTTCTGGCTCCATCTGTCGCAACGAGTCAAGGGTGGCAACCCTAGAAAGCACCGTTTCAGAGAATTCATCATCCAGTTGATTTTTCAGGTTGCATACGGCATTTTTGACCGAGCCAACGCTCAGACACTGACCGGTGGCAGAAGAGTAAATTAACAGCATGTCATTCTTGGTTGGCGCGATTCCCGCAAAGTAAGGATGCGTCACCCAGGCGCCGTCGACTTTGCTAACATCGAAACCTGGCACATTCGAATTGAAACAGTCATCGCCAGGATTGCTAACCTCGCAGTCTGAGCAATAACTGCCGTTGGCGGCTATCAGAAAATCGGCATTGGCAGCAAGATGCAATCCTGGTAATGGATAAAGTTTACATTTGCTCCAGGAACACCACCAAGCCCCCCAAGTACCAAAGGCTCCGGCGCGGGCGTTTCGGACATGAATATTTTCGAGGCTGCAAAAGATAGTCTCGCCAAACGGAAACATGCCGACCCGGTCATCACGATTGGGAATTACCAATTTTACCCCGGCAACAATATTCACGACCGAATTTTTTTTGTCCATATAAACGCGATATTTGCCCTCCCCAAGTTTGTCCAGTTTACGTTCGGTCCAAGAAAGGAAATGCGTTCGCGTCAGACGCCCGGTTTGCGCCTCATACGCCGTGGCACATTGAAGCCGGGGATTATTACTAAAAAGCGGGTCATCAAGCGCCATCGTTCCCGGATCTTGTTGTACCGTTACGGTATTGGCCGGAACATCTACGGCCAACACGGCCCCCTGAAAGAAAGGAACCCGCTGATATTGCAGCGATAAATTTCGAACAGATACATTTTGGGCTTTTATCAGCACGGCACCACGTGCATTGATATTGCCAAACAGAAATTTTGTTGTTTCTGGTGATTCTCCTTCGATTACCGCATTGTCTATTTTTTCCAACAACAGATGTTGTGGAATTCCGTCTGACGATTTACTGGGCGGTGTCGATTGTTCAAATAAATAAATGCCAGCCGGAATTTTCAAAACTGCGGGAGCCCCACGGCATTCCTGAAGCGCGGCAACCGCACGTGCAAAAGCCGGATAGTCATCCGTCTTGCCATCGCCCTTGGCTCCGAAATCTCGCTTAATATCGAATTTTTTTGATTGAACCGCAGGATTGTCTGGAAAATGTTCCCAAGCTGTTTTTTCCAATTGAAAATATTTTAAGAAATACCGCAAGTCATTTATCCCGCAGGCGGCAAAAAGCAGACCATCGTCGGTTTTTCGTTCAAGATTGTGCTGAATAAAATTCACCAGAGTATCGACAATTTCAAACCGTTTGCCTATTCTTTCCTTTTGAAGGCACTCAATGTTTTTGAACGTTTTTTTATATTCAATTTTATATTTAAGGGCGCTTTCTTCTAGGTTTTTCAATTCCGATGGAAGGTCTATCCGAAACGCCGCCTTTTTTTGAGCCGATACGGCAGAGGAAGAAAATGCCGTATCCAGTGTAAAAACCGTGTTCGTCGTCGACGGTACGATTACTGACTGTTCGGTTGCGCAAGTCGGCACTGGCATATTAACCAGATTGACAATGATCGCAATCACTACCCAATACGGTAATGATTTACCTCTACGACAATGTGGTAACATCGCATAATCCACTTTTTTAGTTATTGGTAATGGCAGTCACGGATTTATCCGTTACTAAAAAGTTATTTCGACGCCGTTTTTGCTAAGAACTGAGGTAACTGGAATCTCCAGGTTCTCTCTCATTCCACCGACAGTAAGCGCTACGGCATGGCCATCAATAAAGCCCATGGGGCAAGTCATACCATGACGAAGCATCATATATGTTCCCGCTGGGGCAAACAGGAAAAAATCATATTCTGGCCGATCGGATGTCCCGGTATCGGCGACGAGCGGGACTCGCGATGGCTTCTGACATTTAGTGAGATCCCAAAACCAATAGCTTCGGCCTTGCTTCTGGGAAAGGCCTTGATTCCAACTCAAGTTGGCATCTTCTTGCAAATACCATACCGGGCAAATCAGCCCGGTAATGGCGCCAATTGGCCAGGCCTCACTGTCATTTTGAATTCGGGCACTCGCGCAATGCAGCAGTTTTACCCGATTAACGGCTATCCCCGTATCGTCATAACCCGGAGCGTTAATATAGCCGCCTACAATCAAAAGATATGTCCAATCGCCATCGTCAAATTTATGTGGGTAAATACATCCATAATCATCATTGTACAACTGTAGCACCTGTAGTAATTGTTTTTTGTTGCTTAAGCAAATGATGGCGCGGGCATTCTCCTTTGCATTGCTTAATGCAGGAAGAAGTAGTGCAGCCAAAATTGAAATTATTGCTATAACCACCAACAACTCTATAAGCGTGAAGCATGACAATTGACGAGACAACACGTTGGAAACCGGTTTTTTCATAAATACGGACTCCTGCATCAGAAATTCTGATTTCCGGCTTTGAATCGAACGGGAGAAAACAGCAACGTGCCTTGCGCGTTTTCGCGGGCAGACAACCACGCAACAACTACCGAAATACCGATTATTTTGATGACGACCCAACGTTCGACGAGGGGGAAAATGGCTCGGCGTGACGCAGTTCCTTTTCGAACCTTTAAAAGATCAAAATATTGAAAACCATCCACGAAGAACACCAATATCGTTTCTTCATGGTTTTCGTGTTCTCCGTGGATGGGGTGCGAGTTTCAGGCTATTTCCGCTTACGCCATGCCGTGGCACAGAACAGGCCGATGGCCAACAAGGCTATCGTACCCGGCTCGGGAATACTGGTGACATCAACACGAATGTTGTCGAAAGCTGTTGCATACTGACCGTCAGTGTTGCTTCCTGAGGTTCCCCAAATCGCCAATTTCTGACCAATAAAAGGACTGCCGGTTGGAACCGTATACTGAACGGAAAAGTCCGTTAATTCACCACACGGCAAATCGGCGGCGGCAAAGCTACTGCGAGCCAAAAGGTTAGCAAAACTTAACCCCTGGCTCTCAGCGGAAAGCACAATATCATTGTTGTCGTAGCTGGATAGATCCTTCCGATATCCGCTAGCGACGGTGAATGTATAGGTTTCACCGGCCGCAATGGTGTGACCAAGGAGAATATACCAGGCACCCCACGAGTTGCCGATAATTTCCCCGACTTGACTACCCTCACCGCCTAGGGGTGTGCCGGTTCCGCCGGCACCCGTGAACATGGTGCTGTCCGGGTGTAGGATGACGCATGGATTCGCTGCGTATGTAATACCCGAATCCGCAGTGCCGCCATCTGTTAGCGCGGGGCTTTCAAAACTATAGTTGGGCACCGTGATCATTGCGGCCTGGCCGCACGTGACGCTGAGGGCCAGCAAGGCGACAATCGACACAACAATCGCTGGAAATTTTGATTCCAGACTTTTGATCGGGCGGGGGGAAGAACACATGTTAAATCTCCTTAAAAAAAACAGGAACGGTTTCTTGGGTTCTCATTGGTGTCGATGCACTGCCGGAACCCGACTGCGGCGGCACGACCATTGGGGCTAATCTTAAGGCGGATATTACCGCCCCGGCCTGCGACATCGAGGCACGGGCAGAGCCGGTGGCACACCCTCTGTGTTTATAATGTTGACGATGACGGCCCTCCTTTCGTGATGGACTTCAAGGATACGTATTGGTCATGCCCTCGCTTGTCCACTGATAATGTGTGGTACTTCTTGGATGTCGTGGATCGTCTTCATCGTCACTCATCGGGCTTGGCGCCCGGCTGCCGCCGTGGTCGAGTCCCGCACGATCAGGCGCGGGCGGACCTGGGCATGGACGATGACATCGGGCTTGTTCTCGACCGCGCGGATCAGCATGGCCACTGCCCGGTGGCTGACTTCTTCCGCTTCCAAACTGACCGTTGTCAAGGGCGGCACCACCTGTGATGCCATCCAGCTGTTGTCGTATCCGACGATGTTGAGGTCGTCCGGAATCCGCCGGCCCAGGCTCTGCGCCGCGGCCAGGCCGCCGATGGCATACCAGTCGTTGACATAAAAGATCGCGTCGGGCGGCCGCGCCAGTCCCAACAATTGCTTGGTGGCGTCGAACCCGCCCGCGTAATTCTGCTGGGTGTCGGGCACCTTGACCAGATATTCGGGCTTGGCCGCCAGCCCCAGTTCGCGCAGGGTTTCCACATACCCCCGATAGCGTCCGTTGGTGCCGGGCCATTCCAGGTTCCCATGCACAAAGGCAATGTTTCGCCGCCCCAGGGCGGCCAGGTACTGGACCGCTTCCCGGCTGCCGCTGAAATCGTTCAGGCTCGCCGAGTAAAACCCCGGACCGTCATGCCGGTTGTTGATCAGGCAAACCGGCACCCCCCAATCTTCCGCCTGCTGGAGTTCCCGGGCGCCGAGATGCCCGACGATCACGAGGGCGCTCACCCGCTTCGCCCGGATCAATTCCGGCGTGGCCACCCGTCCTCCGACCGGCTCGGCATACGGTTCCATGGCCACCCCGTAGCCTTCCGCGGAAATGCAGCGGACCAAATTGCTGCCGATGACCTCGCCGTACAACTCATCCCCCACCGACGAACAAATCCGCAGGATCCCGAGGGTCTGGGTCTGCCCCGAGCGCAACGACCGGCTGTAGGCATTGGGGCGGTAGCCGAGTGTTTCCATCGCCTGGCTGACCCGGTCCGCGGTGGCCTGGCTGACATGGGGATGATTGTTGAACACCCGCGAGACGGTGGCGATGCTGGCGCCGGCGGCCTTGGCCACGTCGGCAATGGTGACCGTCCCGCCATTGGTGGCGCCGCCCGCCGTCATGATAAGCTTTTTAGTTTTTTCAGGAATCGTTTTCATAAAAGCACTATAGCCACCCGTTTTGAAGGTGGCAAATGCGGCCGGCAAAAAATGTGCCGATGCGATTCCCTGGACCTCCGGGCAACGGTCAGTCGCCCGCCAATGGACCTGGCAAAGGTCATCGGCCGCTCAAGGGCCGGGCGTCAGGCATTGGGGAGGGCGTACAGGCGGCGCCGGATGGCTTCCCGGTGGTCGGCGGCGGCGCCGCCGGACATCGGGTCGGGCGCGGCCACCACTTCGGCCAGGGCCACGCCGACTTCGGCCTCCCCGGCGGCGACGACGGTGGCGCCCGCGCGGCGGAGCGCGGGGGCGTCGCGCAGATGATTGCAGCGGACCAGCACGCGCAGTTCCGGATTGAGGAGGCGCGCCTGGGTGACAATCTCGGCGGCGTCTTCGACATCCGCGCTCAGGATGAGGCTGCGGGCGGTTTCGATGCCCGCCTCCACGAGCGTCCCCGGCCGCAGGACATCCCCGTACAGTGCCGTTTGGCCGGCCTGGCGCAGTTCGCGGACGGTGTCAAGGTTGAGGTCGATCACCGTGACTTCGGCGCCCCGCTCGACCAGGAGCCGGTGGACGGTGCGGCCCACCGGGCCGTACCCGATCACAATGCAACGCTTGGGATTGATGGCGGGATGCCGCGGCGGGTCATTCCGGCCGGGGGCGGCGGCCCTCGCCGACCCCAGCCGGCGCGCCCATTGGTACACATAGGGGTTGACGGCGATTGAAAGGATGGCGGCGGCCACCAGCGCATTCCAGCCGGCATCGGAGATGAGGCCAAGCCCGAGGGCGACCGTGCCGAGGATGAAGCTGAACTCGCCCACTTGGGAAAAGGCGGCGCCAATCGGGATGGCGGTTGCCAGAGGTTGGCCGAGGAGGCGCACGGTCAGCAGGGCGCTCAGGGGCTTGACCACCAGCACCACCAGCAGCACGGCGGCAATGACCAGCGGCACCTGCACCAGGCTTTGGGGATCAAACAGCATGCCGACCGAGACGAAGAACAGCACGGCAAAGGCGTCGCGCATCGGCAGGGCGTCGTTGGCCGCCCGGGTGGCGAACTCGGAACGGCCCACGGCCAGGCCGGCGAGAAACGCGCCCAGGGCCATGGACACACCAAAGACCTTGGCGGCGCCGACGGCGATGCCCACGGCGAGCACCAGCACCGCGAGCGTGAACAGTTCCCGGGAGCGCGTCTTGGCGATGTGTTCCAAGGCCCAGGGGATCACCCATTTGCCCAGCACGACCACAACGGCAACCAGGCTGGCGATCTTGAGTCCGGCCAGGCCGAGAACCGCGCCGATGCCTGGCCCGGCGCTCCGGTCCGGGGCGAAAACGAGGGGCAGCAGGAGCAGAAGCGCGACCGTGAGGAGGTCTTCCACCACGGTCCAGCCGATCGCGATATGACCGGGCTTGGCGTGCAGGTCGTGCGCTTCGGCCAGCACCAGGGCCATGACGACCGTGCTGGCCACCGAAATCGCCATGCCCAGGATGAGCCCGGAGGCCCAGCTCCAGCCCATCAGGCGCAGCAGCACCGCCAGGGCGGCCGTGGACAACGTGCTTTGGATCAGGGCACCCGGGACGGCCACGCGCCAGACCGCGACCAGTTCGCGCAGGTGAAAACGCAGGCCGATGCCGAAAAGGAGCAGGATGACGCCGATCTCGGCGAACTGCTCGGCCACCGTGCGGTTGACGACGACGCCGGGGGTGAAGGGGCCGACGACAATGCCGGCCAGCAGGTAGCCAATGATGGGGGACAGCTTGAGGCTGAGGGCGACATAGCCGAAAATCAGGGCGGCTGTCAGGCCAACGGCGAAGGTGATGAGGACGCTGAGTTCATCCATCGGTCAACTCCTGGGAAAACGGTTAGCAGAGAGGTTTTTCTCCGTTCTCTCCGGATTGCTCCTGTTCAAATTGATTCCAAAATTAACCGCAAAGATCGCAGAGATCGCAAAGATCAAACAAGCATAAAAATGCGCAATTAATCTTTGTGTTATTTGTGGTAAAAAAATCAAGTTGAACTTTAATTGGAATTAGAGTCCAAGAGGCGGGCGGCCGGCAGCAAAAACGGGGTTTTTACGGGGACCGGACAAAAATGACGTCGGCCTGGATGAGTTTATGTTGATTTCGGGTGTGATTGTAAAAATCCAGCAGTTCATAACCACAGGAGTCCAGGAAGGACAAATATTCGTGCAATTTGTGCTGGCCATTATAGGTCGGACACAGGATCAATTCGGTATAAATAAGCGAAATCCGGCGCTGCTTTAACAAGTCCGTTGCCCCCATTAGAACGGCAAACTCGGCCCCTTGCACATCCATCTTTAACAGATCAATTTGTTGAATGTTGTTTTCATGGCAAAATGAATCCAGGGTTTTTGTCGGCACCCGGATTTTGGTTTCTGTGTGGAATTTTTCTTTGTCATCACCCCACATGGCCACCGCGTATTCATCGGTTGACAACAGGGAATTGGTCAGCGAACTGCGGTTTGAATTGAAAACCGCCATCCCATTCGTATCGGATAGCGCAAGGTTATGACAGAACGTCCGGTCATCTCCACTCATGTTTTTGGTCAACGCCTGGAACGATTTTGGAAAAGGTT
>JBAZJM010000046.1:0-21064 GCA_041651315.1 Lentisphaeria bacterium
ACCCTGGCATTCACCCTCTCGCTGGGCACGCGCTTTGTGGCGTTCCAGTTCAACCTCGAACTGTTCGGCGGTTTCGACCTCTTCAGCGGGCTCCGCGACTGCGTCGTGATCGAAGACCGCGCCTTTGCGAAGCGCATTGACAACTTGTTCCGGGGCAAAGACGATTTCGAGCTGCTCTGCCTGGCGAAAGGGGAGCTGTACGCTTTCGCCGGCCGCCTTGGCCTGCGCTCGCCCGAGGAGATCCGGCGGTTGATGCTGGGCGGGCGCGAGTATGCGCCGCTGTTCGCGCGCCTGAACGATGGTCTGGATGCGCGCACTCCCGTCGGCGCCCTGGCCGCGGCCATGAAGCTGTCGCCGGAGCAACTGTCCCGCCGCTTCCATCGCGATTTCGGGATGACCGTCAAGGAATGCATGTCCCGCCGGCTGCTGCGTGCGGCCATGGCGAAGCTGGCCCAGCCCGGCATGACCGCGCGCCGCACGGCCCGTGAACTGAAATTCAGCTCCGAGTTCTATTTCTCGCGCTTTTTCAAGCAGCACGCGGGCCTGTCGCCGCGGCAGTTCAAACAGCAATTTGTGCAGGGGGTGTGACGTTGGGGACACCCTTTTGAAAAAGGGTGCTCCCCAAACCCCTTCCTAAAACTTTTGCGCCTTAAACCGGAGGGCGCTTTCACCACAAGCCCATGCGCATCAATGCGATGCTTTGCCAGAATGGCTTGTGGTGAAAGCGCCCTCCGCGTTAAGATACAAAAAGGTTTAACGGAAGGTTTGGGAACCGCCTTTCCTCAAAAGGGGGTTCCCAACATCATCCACTTCCAGGCCGGAAAGGGGGGGGGCGTTCAGGCCAGACTGGCCTTGACCCGTTGCAGTTCGGCTTCGGTGCCGGTGACCAAATCCTTCATGATGTCGGCCACGGACTCGATGCGCTTGATCAGGCCGACCGACTGGCCGGCCATCAGGGAGCCGTTGTCCACGTCGCCGTCGATGACGGCGCGGCGGAGGGCGCCCATCCAGAACTTTTCGACTTCCATCTGCGCCTGTTCGCGGTGGATGGTGCCGGCTTCCAGCTGCTGGACCAGGCCGAGCTGGAGCTTGCGGAACTCCTCGTGCCCTTTGTTGCGCAGGGCGCGCACGGCGACCACCGGCAGGCGGCTGTCGAACTGGGGGGTGGAGACGGCGTCGCGCGCCTCGGCCCGCAGGAACATGTCCTTGAACTTGGCATGGGCGCAGCTTTCCAGGGAGGCGGCGAAGCGGGTGCCGAGCTGGACGCCGGCCGCGCCCATCAGGAACAGGTGGGCGCACATCCGGGCGGTGCCGACGCCGCCGGCCACGAACACCGGCACCTTGTCGCCGCAGGTGAACAGCACCTGCTGCAACAGCACCGACAGCGCCACATGCCCGATATGGCCGCCGGATTCGGAGCCTTCCAGGATCAGGCCGTCGGCGCCGTAACGGATCATGCGTTCGGCGATCGACTGGGTCGAGGCGAAGCACAGCACCTTGGCACCGGTTTCCTTGATCTGGCGCACCTCGCGCTCATGGGGGAAGCTGCCGGCGAAGATGATGAACGGCGGCTTGGCGCGGCGGATCAGTTCCAGGTGCGTCTTGTAGGCGGGGGCGATGACGATCACGTTGACGCCGAAGACATTGTTGGTGCGTTCGCGGGTCTCGGCGATCTGCCGCTCCAGGATGTCGGCGGGGGCGTTGCCGCCGGCCAGGCAGCCAAAGCCGCCGGCGGCGTGCACCGCCGCCACCAGGTTCGGGTCGCTGACCCAGGTCATGGCGCCGCAGATGACAGGATGGCGGCAGCCGAGAAAGTCACGGCCGCGCTGGAAGAAACGTTCGGACAACGGGCCGGCGGAGACGCATGGGGTGGTCATGGACAATGGGGTATTCATGTAAGGGTGGAGTGCTGGGACGGGAGAGGGGGAATCAGTAATCAGTGACCCGTAATCAGTAACCCGTGACCCGTGACCCGTAACCCGTGACCCGTGACCCGTGACCGGTGTGGGAACACCAGGGGGCAGCCACGGATAACGGGTTGCGGGATCACTTGGCCGGTTGCAGGTCAACAATCGGGGCGGCATCCTTGGTCCAAATGCAGGTCACATTCTTCTTCTCGCCCTTGAAGGTGCCCTGGCCGCGGAAGATCCACTGCCATTTCCATTCCTGGACGGCCGGCGGGGTGACCTCAAAGGGCCAGGTGGCGGAGTATTCCCAGGTGCCGGTGAAGCTGCCCTTGGGCAGATCCAGCGTCTGTTTCTCCTGGCGCAAGGCGAAACGCAGGCGCTTGGCGAGGCGGTTCACCTGCAAGGAGGCGCCCTCGGGGATCTTGACGGTGATGTTGGGCGGCAGGGTGGCGCTGAACGCCGGCAGGCGCACCGAGGCGTCGAGGGTGGCGGCCTGGCTCTCGGAGAAGTTGAGGGTGAACTGGCCGTCGGCAAAGGGGGCCTGGATCAGTGGGGAGCAGGTCAGCCGCGGCTTGCCGGCGGCGGCTCCCGGCGCGGTGGCGGCGCCGTCGTCCGTCATTTCGTCGAGGTCATAGGGGGCCGGGTCAGTCAGTTCGTCCTGCAAGTTTTGCTTCACCACTTCGCGCGACAGCTGGTCCAGCTTTTCCATCAGCGCCAGTCCCTCTTGGGGAGCGCGGTTGGCCGCCATGGCCTGGGCAAAGGCGGCGGTCTGTTCGGCCGCCCGCTGCTGGGCGAGCCAAGGCAGGTCGACCACCCGGTAAACGGTCTTGCGGCCGGGATTGACCAGGATGTTCTTGCCCATCTTGACCGGCACCTTGATGAGGGTTTCAGCGCCGCCACCGGCCGGGGTCAGCCGCAAGGTCTGGGTCTCATCCATGCCGACAAACACCTGAAAATGGCAGGAGGCGCCGGCCGGCAGCTCCTGTGACAGGCGGCGCCAGCCCAGGGTTGCCTGGTACTGGACGGCATCGCCGTTGTGGATGATGACGTAACTCGGCTTCTTCAGGTAGTTGGCCAGGATCGGGCCGCCGCCGTATTTGTAGCCGGCCGCGAGCGCCACCACCAGCAGGATCAGGCGCACGGCCAGCTTCCACCACGCTTTGCGGGGCTTGGCCGCCGGCGGCGGCGGCGTATAGCGCTCCAGCCCCATGGCCTGCCGCATCACCCCTCTGGCGGCCACCGGTTGTTCCTCGCCGTCGGCCCCGGCTTCGCCGTCATCAGCGGGGAAGGGGGGCGGTTCCGTTTCGGTTTCGCCGCCGCCGACGGCACGGATGCGCAGCGTCGGGCGGACATGGGCGGGGGCCGCCGGGGCGGCTGGCGGGGCGGCGGCGCCCGCCTGCCAGTCGCTGATCGGCGTCCAATGGTCGTCCGTCCAGATCAGGTCGGCACCGTCGAACTCCTGGCTGGCCAGCTTGTTTTCCAGTTCGCTCTTGAGCATCGGTGTGCCGTCGCCTTCGGAGCCGGCCTTGAAGACCAGCACGACGTCGGGATCGGACTGGGCCGGGATGGTGAACTCGCGGTGGCAGCTCTCGCATTCACCGGTGCCGCCGGCCAGTGTGTCGTCCACCTTGAAGGTGTCCCCGCAGGAGCAACGGAAGAGAATCATGGAATGGCCCGTGGTTGGAGTGGCAAAAATCAACCGGATAACATATCCAGTCAGGGCCCGGAGCACAATTGGGGCCAGTGGGGGGGACGGTCACTGGTTGGGGGGAGCTGGGGATTGACCGAGCCCGGAACAACGTGACGGGGCAATGCAAAAGCAGAAATTTGGAAAGCAGAAAACAGAAATTGATTCATCGCCGTCCCATGGGCATCCCTCTTGCTGTAGTTCGGGCACAGGCACGGGCACGCAATGAATTATGCCATTCCATGGGATGGCTCTGAATTCGATTCCAGTTTTCCGCCGTTGACCGGTCACTCACGCTCCCGGCGGTTGCTACGTTCCCGGCTCGGAAAAACCGGTTCCCGATTATCCCCCCATTCAGTGATCCTTTTACGGGCACGGGGCGCATGTCACTTCCGTCGGGGATTCCTTGAATACCGTCCCCCGATTCTCCCCAAGTGCCGGACACCCGTTCCCCCATGCCGCATCTTCGCGCTCCTCGTCAAACGGGGCTGCATCACCCGCCGCGTCGTCCACATCATGCGCTCCTGGAAACACAGCGGCTTCAGCGTCGACCGCAGCGTCCGCACCGAGAACGCCGAGTGCCGCCCCTTTGCCTATGAAAATGAGGACGGCGAAACGCCGCACGCCGTCAAGCGCAACTTCCAGCATTTCAAACCGCTGGATTTCATCGCCGAACTCACACAACACATCCCCGAGCCCGGCGAACATCTGATCCGCCACTATGGCTGGTACGCTAACAAAACCCGCGGCCTCCGGGCGAAAAAAGAGAAGGCGGCCGGCGCCACGCCCGCCAGCGAGGTCGTCTCCAGGCTGCCGCCGGCCGTGGCGATCCGCCGGAAACTCCGCGGGGCCGCCCTCATCAAGCGTATTTATGACGCCGATCCGCTCCTCTGCCCCAAATGCGGTGGCAAAATGAAGCTCATCGCCGCCCTCAGTCCCAGCGCCAACGGCGCCGCCCTCGAGGCCATCCTCCGCCATGCTGGCCTCTGGCGCGACGCCCCGGCCCGTGCGCCGCCGCCCACTCTTTGGGACGCGGCGGGCGCGGATCACAACCAGCCAGCACCCCGACCCTATCCGCCGTCCCAAGCCCCCCCCCCGCCGGCCAGCCCGAATTCTTCTACATCGCGGACGGCGACGGCCAGGGATTCCAAGACGACGAGGGGCAGCAGCCGTTCCTGGATTTCGACGGGGCTTGACAGCCGGCGATCAGCATGATAGAATTCCCACCCCGGTGAAACCGTGTGCGGGGATCGGATCCTCGCGCCGGGAAGGGGACAAAAAAGGCCAAACCTTACGTCACTCGACATGCGAACCACGGCAAAAACCGCAACCGCATTTGGCGGCGTTCCGCCGCCAAATTTTTTACGCCTTTTCCCCCCGTATTCCCCCCTTCCGCCCCAAAGTCTGAAATCAAAATTCCTATCAGTAGGAACCGGCATTCGTCTTACTCCGGTTTATCACCTGATGGATGCAAAGGTTTGTAGCGGGGCATATAAGAAGCAACTTCTCTTCAGTCAGGATCACCACTAATTATACCATAACAGATACGAAAAACATGAATAAGAAAAAGTTAACCTTAAATGCAGCAATATTGTTTCTTTTTTTATTTGCGGGACAACTATTGGCTCAACAGGCAGTCAGTGACCAATGGGCTGCAACCGACGCACTGGGTCGGAAAGTGAGAGAGTACCGTGATGCCGGTGATAAGAAGAAAGATAAATTCGTGGCAATTTTCTATTGGACATGGCATCAGGGAGATGATGATACGACTTATCAGGTGAAGAATATCACCGAAATTGTACGCAAATATCCCGAAGCAATGAAGGATTACCATCACCCGGCATGGGGAAACAAACAACCCGGTTTTTTCTTTTGGGAACAACCTTTGCTGGGCTACTATAAGACAACCGATCCCTGGGTATTGCGCAAACATGCTGAAATGCTTGCCGACGCCGGTGTCGATGCCGTTTTCTTCGACTGCACCAATGGCGATCTCACCTGGAAAGAGTCGTATGAAGCTTTGCTGAAAACCTGGGATCAGGCACAGAAGGATGGCGTGAATGTCCCTCATATTGCCTATATGCTTCCTTTCGGACCGGTTCCTCACGGCCTTACCTCCCTGCGTCAGTTGTATCGCGATGTTTACAAACCGGGGCGCTACAAAAATCTCTGGTTTTACTGGAAAGGAAAACCCTGTATCATGGGCTATCCCGATAACCTGACGGATTCTCCCGAAGACAAAGAAATCGCTGTTTTTTTTACTTTCCGTCCGGGACAACCCGATTACGTGGACGGTCCTTCGCGTAACGATCAGTGGGGTTGGCTTGAAAATTATCCTCAACATGGTTATGTAAAACAATCCAACGGCAAGTACGAACAGGTAACGGTAGGTATTGCACAGAATGCTTGTCCGGAGACCAAAGGACATTGCAGTGCATTTAATCTTCCGGGATCGTATGGCCGCAGCTTTAGTCAAAGGAATGGTTTTGACCCGAGAGTTGAAGGTTACCTCTACGGTTGGAATTTTATGGAACAATGGGATCGCGCTTTTGAACTTGACCCGGAATTGGTTTTCGTAACAGGTTGGAATGAATATACGGCCGGACAATGGTTGCCAATACATGGATGGACAGGAAAGCCTTTCTCATTTGTTGATCAGTTTGATTGGGAACACAGTCGCGATATAGAACCGAACAAAGGATGGGGCGATAAAGGCGATGTGTATTATATGCAATTGGTAGATCAGGTACGGAAATTCAAGGGGATGACACCTCCTCAAAAAATATCGTCTCCCAAAACCATCAAAACCGGGAAACCCAATGACTGGAACGAGGTATTGCCCTATTTTACTCATTATAAGGGAAATACGATGCATCGGGATCATCGAGGACGCTACGATCAGTATTATCGCAACAATACAGGACGTAATGATATAGTAGGCGCCAAGGTTGCCCGTGATGACGACAATGTTTATTTCTATGTGGAAACTGTCGAAAATTTGACTCCGAAAACTGACCGTAACTGGATGATGTTGTTCATCGATGCAGATCGTGATAAATCGACTGGTTGGAATGGCTATGATTTTATTATCAACCGCGTAAGTCCAAAAGGGAACAAGGTGATTATAGAAAAAAACGTGGGCAATCGTTGGGAATGGGCAACTACAGCAGAAGCAAAATTTGCGGTTAATGGCAACAAGTTGGAGATGGCCATTCCGAGAAGCGTACTGAATGTTGTGGGCAAATCACTCAACTTCGAGTTCAAATGGAATGATAACATGCAGGAAAACGGTAATATCATGGACTTTTACGTTAATGGAGATACTGCTCCCGGCGGACGTTTCAACTTCGTTTATTCCGAAAAATAAGCTGTCCGATCTTCTGTTAAGTTTAATTTCACTTTGATTTTCGCTTCAATATTCAAGCGTTCAGATAATTCTAATTTCGATAATATACAAATTATTAAATAGATACAAAATGAAGAAAAATGCATGGCTGACAGCCGGATTGACACTTTTGCTACTATTGATGGGATGGCCGATGAGTAGTTCGACTGTTGCTGCCGGAGGATTTGAACAAGGTTTTAAGGTGCCTGCCGATTCGATGAAAACCAGCGTTTACTGGTATTGGATTTAAGATAATATTTCAAAAGAAGGGGTAGTCAAAGATCTTCAGGCAATGAAAAAAGCGGGGATCAACCGGGCCTTTATCGGTTATATCGGGCAAGATGATGTGCCTTATGGGAAGGTGAAAATTTTTAGCGATGAATGGTGGGATATCCTCCATGCAGCGCTGAAGACGGCGACCGACCTGAATATCGAGATCGGAATCTTCAATTCTCCGGGATGGAGTCAATCCGGTGGGCCGTGGGTAAAACCCGAGAATGCCATGCGTTACCTGACAGCTTCGGAACTCTATTTGAAAGGTCCTCAGAAATTCAGCCAAAAGCTCGAAAAACCGATTGCTCTCTTTCAGGATGTCAAAGTGATTGCGTATCCTGAACCTAAGGATGCGCAGCTGATGCTGGATAAAAGAGGCTGATATTCCCCCCTTCCGCCCCAAAGTCTGAAATCAAAATTCCTATCAGTTGCGGTGCGCGGCGCGCAGAGTATCCATCACTGGCGGCGGGAACTGCCGGCAGGCGACGGAATGGCACTCGCCACCCAAGGTGAGACAGGCAATGCGATCCCGATTCTGAGGGCCCTCCTCATCCTCGTCTGCCACGGCACCCCCCGCCACGGGCGACACGCCCGTGCCTACAGGAAACCCTGTCCGTCTTGTAGGCGCGGGGTTGCACCCCGCGGAGAGGCGCGGTCGGTCAGGTAGTTGCCAAACGGGTCACCAAGAAACCCCGATGGAACTGTCATGCACCCCGCAGAGGCTGCGGCACCAGGCGGGGAGGGCGGGGTCGCGGGCGCCGAGCACCAGGATGGCGGCGGCGCCGTTCGCGCCGTCGGCGATGAAGCGGGCGGCCTGCGGCTTGTCCAAGAAATCAAGGACGTCGAGGCCGGCGGCGCGGTAGCCGTCGGCGACCTCGCGCGCGGTGGGGGTGAAGCTGGAGGTGCCGCCGGCGTAGTAGACGGGGAGCAGGGCGAAACGGTCGGCGGGGCGGAGCTGGCGGCGCAGGGTGTCCAGGAGGGCGTCCCGCATGAATTTGAAGGGGCCGAACCCGTGCGGTTGGAAGAGGATCAGCAGGCCGCGGTCGGGGTGGGCGTCCTGGGCGGTGGCGATGGCGGCGCCGATTTTCTCCACGTTGTGGGCGTAATCGTCATAGACAGGGAGGCCGGTGGCGGTGGTGCCGGCGCGGTCGAAGCGGCGGGCGACGCCGCGAAAGGCCCCCAGGGCGTTGCGCCAGGCCTCTGGATGGGGGGGCAGGCCGAGCAGGCGCAGGGTGGCGATGACGGCCGCGGCATTGGCGGCGGAGTGGCGGCCGTACTGGCGCACCTGGCAGCGGCCGAGCCCGGCCACCGAGAAGTCGCAGCCGTCCGGGCCGGGATGGTAATGCTCCGGGGTGACCACGGTTTCGGGGGCGTTGCCGGGGGGCGGGTTGCCGGCCGGCTGGAACTGAAACGCGGGCAGGTCCGGCGGCAGCTGCAGCTCATGGGCGAGGCTGGCGGGGAAGACGGCGCCTTCGCGGCAGCCGCGCAGGAAGCGCTGGAACAGCTCCAGCAGGTGGTCGCGCGAGAAATGGTCGGTGCCGACGTTGAGCAGGACGCCGTAGTCGGGGGTGAAGGCGGTCAGGCTGCCGTCGCTTTCATCCACCTCGGCCACCAGCCATTCGGGGTTGGGGTCGGCGGAGAAGTTGCCCGGGTGGCGGTCATCGCAGGCCTCATGGCTGTAGCCGCCACCGACGCACAGGGTGGGCAGGCCGAGATGGCGCAGGGTGCTGGCCAGCCAGGCGGTGACGCTGGTCTTGCCGGCCGAACCGGCGACGGCGATTTGGCGGCCGGGGAGGCGGTTGAGCGCGGCGGCCAGGGCGCGGGCGCGGTGCTCGCGGGCACCGCCGAGTTCGGCGGCGGCGGCGAAATCGGGATTGTCCTCCTCAAGCGCGGTCGAATAGATCAGCAGCGCCGGGCGCACGGCGCGCACGCCGGAACCGTCCTGCGGCCAGATGGTGATGCCCTGGGCGCGCAGTTTGGCGTACAGCTCATCGCGGCCCGGCCCGGCGGTTTCGCGGTCACTGCCGGCCACCGTGTAGCCTTGCCAGCGCAGCAGCTGGGCCAGGGCGCTCATGCCGATGCCGCCGAGGCCGGCGAGGAACAGCGGCCCGGGCGGTGGCGGCAGGCTCGGGGCGGACGGCGGGGGCGGGCTGGCGGGGGAGGTGGGCATCTGGCGTTCCTGGCGGCTTCCGTGCGGAGGCGGGGCGCGGCATCGGCCGGTTACGGGGCGGCGTCCCAGCGGGCGGCGGACTGGCGGGGGGTGGCACAGCGGGCGGCCAGGAGGATCGCCCGGAGCCGGGCCACGGCGTCCGCCACCGTGTCGTTGACCACCAGGCAGTCGTATTCGCGCCAGGCGGCCAGTTCGCGGCGGGCATTGCCCAGCCGGCGCTGGAGGGTGTCCTCGCTTTCGGTGCCGCGGCCGCGCAGCCGCCGCTCCAGTTCGGCCAGCGAGGGGGGGGCGATGAACACGAACACCGGGGGGCCGAAGGTGGCGGCCGCGAGCCGGGTGCGCAGGTTGCGGGCGCCCTGGACATCGACATCAAGCAGCACATCGCGGCCGGCCGCGATGTGGGGGGCGACTTCGCTGCGCGGCGTGCCATAATAGTTGCCGTGGACTTCGGCGTGCTCGAGAAAACCGTCCTCGGCCAGGCGCGCCTCAAACTGGGCGCGGCTGATGAAATAGTAGGCGGCGCCGTCGGTTTCGCCGGGGCGCGGCGGCCGGGTGGTGCAGGAGACGGAGAAGTGCAGCCCCGGTTCCAGGGCCAGCAGTTCCCGGCAGACGGTGCTTTTGCCGGCCCCGCTGGGGCCCGACACCACCAGCGGCACCCCCAGATTGACGGACGCACAATTCATGGGCTTCAAAAGAAGGTCTTGACGCGGTAGCGCTTGCGGAGTTCGCCGAGGTAGAGGTCGTAGCGGCGGGTTTCGTCCTGGCTGCGGAGGGTGCGCTCGATGCGCCGGGCCAGGGCAAAGTCGAGCGGGGCGGGGCCGGCGGCCTGGCGGTCGAGCAGTTTCAGGAAAACCACCCCTTCCGTCTTGCGGAGGGGGGCACTGGCCTGGCCCGGCTGGAGGCTGGCCACGGCGGCATCGACATCCTGCTCCGGCAGCCAGCCGGCGTCGCCGCCACCGGCCGGATTCGGCCCTTCGGAGTATTGTCCGGCGAGGGCGGCAAAATCGCCGCCGGCCGCCAGGGCGCGCTGGATCGCCGTGACCGTCTCCTCGAAGTCGGCGGCATGCCGGCCGTCCTTTTTGAGGATGATCATGGCCAGCCGGATGCGGCCCGGCTGGCGGAACTGGTCCGGGTGCGCGTCATAATAGGTCTTGATGTCGGCGGGGGAAATGTGCACCGGGCGTCGCACAGCTTCCTCGACCAGCATGTCGATGGCGACCATCTTGCGCGCTTTGTCCTCGAATTCGCGGAAGCTCATGCCGTCGCGGGCGAGCATTTTTTCGAAGCGTTCCCGGTTGCCGCCGGCCTGGTTCTGGATGATTTCGTCGATGCGTTTCTGCACCGGTTCGGGGGGCAGCTTGTAATCCTTGGCCTTGAACTCGCACCAGATCAGTTCACGGTCCACCAGGCGCTGGGCGACATTGCGGCGCAGCTGTTCGATCTGGCGCATCAGTTCGTCGGGCTGGTTGCGGTACTTGTTGTGCAGCGTTTCCTCGAAGGGGCGGGTCTCGCCGGCGATGTCGGACACGGTGATGATCTCGTCGCCGATCACGGCGGCCACGCCGTCCTGGAGGGCGGGCGCCGCCCGCAGGGACGGAATGGCGGCCAGGAGGCCGGCGGCAACCCAAAAGGTGAAGATGAAGTGGTGGGGACTCATGGCAGAAAGGCTCCTAAAGGGCGGCAACAGATGGTCGCAGGGCAGCACCATAACCGTCCGCTGGCCGATTGCCAAAGAGACCCAACGGCGGGGCGCATGTCACTTCCATCGGGGATCCCTTAAAAAAACCAACCAGCCAACCCGTCGCGCTCAGCGTAGCGGCGCTCGCGCTCGCCTCTCGCACGCCAATCGTGGGGCTAACATAAACACGCTATAACCAGGCGTTTCGTGCCCACGTGCCAAGCCAATGCCCCTGCGGAACGGACCGGCGCGCCCCTCCTACCTCAAGGGTGAGCGGTGCCGGAGCGCCCGGCGTGCCTTTGGTGCCGGTGCCGGAGGCAAACCAGCAGGAGCGTGGCCCCCAGCAGGTGTCCGGCCGGCTCTGGAACCAACACGGTGAGTTGCTCTCCGCCGGTCATCAAGGAGTTGATTTGGCCGATATAGAAGGGCACATAGGTGTCGACGGAATAGTACAAGCCGTACGGTCCGGTCGAGGTGGGCCAGTTGCTGTCCGGGCCGTCGATGGCCCAATGCGTGCCCACCATGGCCAACTGGCCGTTCCGGATCACGAAAGAGGGACTGCTCGAATCGCCGGCCTGAAGGAAACCCTCGTCGGGAAAATTGTCGTAGTACATGATCAGCGACACCCCATAAACGCCGGAGCCGGATACGATCTCCACCCCGTCGACCGCATTCTTGCCGGCATAATTGCCCGCCCCGTACATGAACAACGGGTCATTGAAAAAAACGGCACCGGGGATGGGCACCGCATACTGGGAGATGAACGCGTTGACGGGGGTGGCAAGCTTGCCGAGAGCCAAATCCGAATTGTAGGTGGTGGAACCGATGACGGTCGTCAGGGTGACCAGGCTGGCCACGGTGTAGGAATAGTCGGTTCCGTTTGAACCTTGGAAGGTGACGGTGCTGCCCACTCCCGGGGCATAATGTTTTGCCGTGAGGAAATAGGAGGGCGAGACCATGGTCGCCCGGTTGTCACTGTTTTTGCTTACTCCAGACCAGTTGTAATCCGCCCCGATAAAGGAGGCGCCAAAGCGATTGTTGTCGGCGTACGTCAGGCCGCCGTTGATGACCATGGTGGCGGGCGCCGTTGCTGCCGGCAGCAGCATGGCCGCCAGCGCGCAAACCACCGGTTTCAGCCGCGGGGAGGTCATGTTCTCACCTCGACGTCGTTGTGTTGCCGGGTTGTCCCGCTTCACGGCGCGAACATGTCGCCGAGGTGGCGGGTCAGGCGCCAGCGGTGTTCCTTGAAGGTGCCGTTGAGTTCGGCTTCAAAAAACCAGAAGAAGGGATTGAGCAGGAGCGGCAGGACGGCGGTTTTCTTGAGCGCCTCGCCGCGGACACGGAAGGAGATCGCATCGGTGGTGCGGGAGAATTCGCCGTTGCCGCGCAGGGCGATGGGAGTGCCGTCGGTGGTGAAGGAGGGGACGAAGACCTGTTCGCCGGCGAACACCAGGTCGGCCTCGGCGCTGGTGATCTTGCCCAGCGACGAGGCGCCGATAATCTTGCCGAGGCTGGCCAGGACCGGCAGGTTCCACAGGTCGCCCTCCCGCACCCACAACTTGCTGGCGCCGTTGATCTGCAAGACCTTGCTGTTGAACGGGCGCAGCAGTTCGAGGGCGCCGTTGGCGGAAATGAAACCGTCCACCTGGTTTTTGGGTTTGGACTTGTCCGCGGCCTGGCCGGGGGTGCTGATGCCGGCCAGGAAGGTGGCCAGGCGCATCCGGGTCAGGGTGAGGTTGAGATGTCCCGCGTCCAGGTCGAAATCGTAGCTGCCGGAGGCCACCACGTCGCCCTCGTAGAACTTGCCGGTGGCGGGAGCCCAGGCCAGGCGGGTGTCCTCAAGCAGCCAGCGGGCGTCGAAATTGGCGAACGCATAGTTGCGCCAGCCGCAGTCGGGCGAGGTGAGGCGTCCGGTGAGCCGCGGCCGGGCCTCCTGGCCGATGAAGAAGCCGCCCTGGCAATCCACCTGGGTGGTGTTGCCAAAGCGGATGTCCTTGAAGAAGTCGTCCCATTCGGGTTCGATGACGCGGAGGATGCGGCGCGGATCGCCGGTGGCTTTGACCTGCAACCGGCAGGAGGCCAGATCGGTCAGTTCAATGCCAACATTGGCGTCGGCCACCAGATGGTCGGCGGTGACGTGGATCTTCTCCAGGCGAATGGAGTCGGGCAGGCACAGGTGCAGGTCGACGGCCAGGGTTTGGGCGTGGAAGTCGCGGTAGACGGGGTTTTGGACGTCGCCGTGCAGGTCAATGCCTAAACTCCAGGACGAGCCGATCTGGCTGTTGATGTAGGTTAGGCGGTCGATGCGGAAAACGGGGGGGTGGGCCTTGTCCCAAGTCACGTCGCGCCAGATGCGGCGGTAACGGTCGCGGTATTTGCCGGGGGTGACGAAGGCCAGGGCGAACAGCGGGTCGCCGATGACCTGACCCTGCAGGCAGAGGTCGCCGTTGGGCAGGGTGACGGTGACGTCGCCGTTCAGCCGGTCGCCGGACGCGGTGACGGCGGCCAGCTTGGTGAAGACGATTTTGGCGGGATCGAAGGCGAGGTCGCTTTGGAGCTGGCGGATGGTCAGGGTGTCGTACGTCCCGTTTTCGGCGGTGACCTGACCGCTGCCATGCCACTGGACGGGATTGACGGGCGAGTCGTTCAGGATGGCGGTAAGGGTGACCGGCGGGCCGTCGAAATGGAGCGGGGGCAGCGTGTTCTCGGTGAACAGCCGCAACTGGCGGGCCAGGCGGTCGGGGTAGAGCGAGGCCTGGACACGCCCCGCGATGCGGTTGGTGGCGGTCTGGATGGTGGCGGCCACGGTGGCCGACTGGGGCTGGGCGCCGCTCGAGGCGGCGGTGGCGGACAGGGAGAGGCGGCCCGGTTCGAGGGCGACCGTGGCGGCGGCTTGGGCGATGGCCAGGTCGCGGAAGGCGAACTGGTTGACTTCCAGGCTGGCCTGGCCGCGCCAGCGGGCGGGGGCGAACGGCGAACGTTCGATGCGGCAGCGCAGGGTGGGCGGAGCCCCGTCAAAGCGGAAGTCGTTGGCGATGCCGGTCAGCAGGGGCGGCAGCCCCCCCCAGCTTTCCGCCAGCCGCAGGGGGCGCAGGGAACCGGTCAGCTCGGCGGTGAATTCGCCGGCCTGGGGATAGAAGGTGACCGCGCCGGTGGCCTGTTCCCGGCCGTCCTCCGCCACCGTGACGGTCACGGGGTTGACGGTCAGCACGCCGCCGGCATAGGTGGCGGCGGCGGTCACCCGGTGCAGGCGCAGGGCGTTGCACTGGATGCCGGAGACGCGGAGTTCCTCCAGCCGGGTTTCGGCATCGGCAAAGCGGATCCGGCCTTCCGCGGCTTGCACCGCCACGGTGCGGAAGAACAGCCCTTCGCAGAAGAATTTCACCGTCCCGCGCAGCTTGGCCAGTTCCAGCGGCGAGGGTTGCAGGCTGGCTTCGACGCGCAACGGCTTGCCCCAGCGGACTTCCGTGAGGATGCCGGGGGCCGAGCGGCCGGCCAGTTGGAACAGCACCACCGGGTTGAGGATGCCGCTGGCGCTGCCGCTGATCCGGAGCTTGGCCAGGTCCAGTTCCGCCTCGGCTTCGGCGGCCTGGTCGCCGGCGAGTTGCAGCAGCACGTGGCGGAAACGCAGGCGCTGGTCGCTCAGCGCGAACTGGCCGCGCAGTTTGCGGACCATGGCATAGCGCACCGGCAGGTCGGCGAAGCTGAAGCTGCCCCACAGCGAGCCGTTCCGCGGCGTGTCCCAGGGAATGTCGAGGCGGGCTTCGATTTCGCCGTCGGCCCGCGGCAGGCCGCTGCGGTTGTAGCTTTCCAAATAGCCGAGGACGCGTTTTTGGGTTTCGGGACCACAGGTCGCCAGCAGGCTGTCCCAGCCGCAGCGGAAGTCGCCCTGGCCGCCGCCGGAGAACCAGCGGTCATAGGGGACGCCGGTCAGCCGGCCGGTCACCTGGAACCGGACGCCGGAGAGATCGCCAGACAGCGGCGCGAATTCGACCATGTGGTGGCGGCGGAAATAGATTTGGCCGTTCAGCCGGAGCGGCGGCAGCCCCTGCTGGGGATCCATGGTGCGGCCGTCCAACGGCGGCGGGTGCACTTCCAGGCCGCTGAAGGCGATCCGGGCCGGGCGCAGGTGGCCGGCCAGCAGGGGGGTGAATTGCGGACGGAACCCCAACGCATCCGCATGGGCCATGATCACCGCCGGGTGCTGGTGGTCCAGCAGGTCGACATCCTCAAGGCACAGGCCGTTGACCACGCCAATGCGGGCTTCGCGGAAGACCACCTTGACGCCATGGTTGGCGAGCAGCCCCTGCACCGCCTCGACGCCGCCGGCCGGCAGACCGTGGATTTCCAGCCAGGCGTCCAGCGCCACCAGCGCGAACACCACCACCGTCGTGATCACGCGGCCCCACCGGTAGCCGTGGCCGAAGCCCCGGGCCACCCGACGCGCCCATTGTTTCAGTGTTTCCAGCCGCATGATAGTCAAGGAACACCGCTCCCCGAATTTAGTGTCGCGACCCTCGCGTGCATACCATAACCGGGAACTGCCCCCCGCGCCATGGCGGCAGGCGGTGGCTGGGGCAGGGATCGGTCAGGCCTTGGGTGGATTGCCACACATTGAGGAGCAAACACGCGGCGGGCCGGAGATTTTCAGAGTCCGGAACGCGAGTGACGGGCCAACAGTCGCAGGGACGCGGGGTTTTCTTCACTCCCCCCAGTGGGTGATTTTAAAAAATGTGGAGGGGGGCGCCAGCCGGGAAGGCTAGCGTCTCCCCCTGGGGAGGGCGTGATTCTGTCAGCGGCCGGTTCTGGCCCGGCGGCGGCGCAGGCCGGCAAGGCCGCCCAGCGCCAGCAGGGCTAGTGAGGCGGGTTCGGGGATGGTGACGTACCAATTCAACCCGTTGTCGTAAAGTTTGTAATGGTCACCTACGCCAGCGCCGTAGGGCGATCCCACTGCCACGTAGACCATGTCTCCGGGTTGTAGGGTCGTGACCAATGGAGAATCTAGTGTGACGGTGACGGTGGCGGCGCCTTCGACATACGTGGTGGCTTCTTTCAGCACCGCGGTCGTTCCGCCGGTCGAAACCACATAGATCCAACTGTTAACGTCGCGATTGTTGTTGTTTTGGAAAAGGGCGTAAGACCCGGAAATCGCGACGGTGACCGGCGTCGTAAAGACGTTCGTAAAGGCGACTGCGGCGCCGTTTGTATTGTCTCCCATGTAGCTTTGTTGAAGGATCAATTCGGTTTTGTTTATATTGGGCAGCATCAAGCCGGTGCGTGCGAACACATCGCCGTACGGGTTATTGTGATAGTTCATTTGGACCTGGCTGAAAGACGACGGGCTGCTGCCGAGCGCATATTGCAAGGCGTAATACGACCACATCCCGTTGATGTATTCGCCACTGGTCAGCCTGCCGGCATGGGAGGTTTGGTTGTCAAGGCTTGTGAGATCATTTGTCCAACTGGTTTGACGGGCTTCGAGCAAGGCATTTGCCGAGGCCGTGAACGACAGGATGACCATCCCAGACACAAGTCCACCGACCATGGTTTTGATCAGAGATTGTTTCATGACTTTTTCTCTTTATAAAATGTTGTTGCCGTGGTTGTTGTTTTGATGTATTAAGCGATGCGCCGTGGTGTTTGATTATTGTTGGTTGGTCCCTCCTTTCTTGTAATGAAGCGGGAACAAACACGTATTAAATACAGCCGGGTGCTTATAAACGGCTTGATTATTTTTTGACGGCGCGGAGCAGGATGACTTCGTTTTGCTTCAACTCAAAGGTCGCGGGCCAGTCGGCCTGCTCCTGGATCAGTTCGCTGTACCGCAGGGGGGGCTTGCTGGTGAGTGTTACTGTGCGGGGGGCGTTGTTGAGGTTGCAGAGATAAATCAGATAATCCTGGCCTTGGGAAATGGCGCGGAACAGGACGAGTTCCATGCCGTTGGTGTCCGGGCAGGTGGCCGCGATAGGAAGGGGGTCGTGGCGATCCAGGATTTCCTTAACGTTCTTATTGTTGAAGGCAACGAACTCTTTGATTGGAAAATCGAGTTTGACCGGGTTGCCGAACGGATCGTTTTTCAAACTGGTGGCGTCGGCATAGACGACGCCTCCGGCGCGGCAGAACGCGGCCAGCTTGTTGTAGGTCTCCGGTTCGAGGTAGGCGGCCCCGGTGACGAGGAGGGCCTTGCAGTCGCCCCAGTCGTCCCGCTGGAGCTGGCGTTCGGAAAGGAAGCCGAGGCGCTGGCCAACGCCGGTTGTGGCGAAATACGACCCGGCGTAATAGGTATCGGTCAGGTATTTCTTATAGATTTCGGGCGCGAGCTGCGCACTGGTGGGGCTGGCCAGAATGGCGGTTTTGGGGCGGAAGGCGGTGAAAGCGGCCAGTTCGGGGGCGAGGCGCATGGCGTCGAGATGGGCTTTGCCCTGGGCGATGATGTTGCCGGGGCGCAGGCGGATGTTGCCGATGAAGTCGGTGGACAATCCGCAATTGCGGTTGTCCGGGTTGAGATCGGCCCAAACCCAGGTGATCTGCGCGCTGGCCCCGGTGAAGAACGGATGGAAGATGGCGAGATAGATGTGGGAGTTGGGGATGTGGCCGGTGTCGCGGTCGCAGATGATGTGGTTTTCCATGTTGACGATGCTTTTGCCGGGATTGGTGGAAAGCTGCATCTCATGGATATAGGAAAGGGAGTGGCAGTCCGTTTTGCCGTCCCAAATATGGGTGGCATTGTCGTTGCCGTTGTACGTGGAGAACGCGCCGATTTCTTCAAAGTTGCTACCCGGGTCGGTGAAATAATGGAACGGGATGAGCTTGGCCTGGCAGGGGATTTCCGGCCAGTTTTGGCGGACCCGGTCGGCCAGGAAGCGGTGGAAGGCGGTGAAGGTTTCGGTGCGATAACGGCCCAGTTCGTATTTGACCGCCAGGTCGGAGGCGCTGGCGGCGAAAAGGGCGTTGAAATCGGCGTACCGGCGTTGGGTGGTCTGATTGAATTTTTCCAGGGAGCCGTATTTTTTAATGAGATAGTCTTGGAGCCTTTCGCGAGTGTAGGCATCCTCCAGCGAGACGGCGTACTGCGGTTCGTTGGTGATGCAGAAGCTGTGGACGGCATCGGCGTACGGGCCGTTCTTGACCTTGGAAACCAGGGCGTCGATGTGGGCGGCAAAGAGTTCCCGGGCAACGGGATGGTTGATCTCGATTTCGCTGAAGCCGCGGCCGTTGCGGACGAGGTCCGGGTGCCGCTCCTTCCACCAGTCCGGGATATAATGGGGGGAGATCAGCAGGCAGACTTTGATCTTGTTTTCGTGGGCCAGCTTCAGTGAACGAAGGATCTGGTCGTCAAAGGTCGCCCAGTTCTGATTGGAAAATTCAGGTTTCCCAGCTGCCGGTTGCTGAAGGATGGCCCGCGGCCCGATTTCGATCTGGATGATATTGGCGCCGTAGTCGTTGAAGAGGGGAATATCGTTCTGGAGGTTGAGGCCAGCGAAATGGCCGTAGCCGGTGAAGACGACCTGGCGGCGGGCCTGGTTGCCGCGGTCGCTGGTGATGCTGGCCCACGGCCAGCCGTTGACTATCTCGACTTTTTCGGAACTGAGTCGCCAGGCTTCGGGAAGGCGGCCGCCATCGGCGAGTCGTTGGACGTCGCGGGCGAAGTTGTCCAGGGCCTCGCGGGTTGCCGGGAGCATCAAGCGGGCCCGTTCGACCAAGAAGGCGCGGCGGCTTTCGTCCTGCCCGGGGGTTTCATAGAAGTATTTCAACAGCGGAGGCAGTTGATCGGCAAGGACGCGGCGCTGGAGGGTCAGGTAGCCCGAGGCGGTTTTTTCCGGCGGCAGGGACTGCGCTTGCCGCTCAATGGCCTGGCGCCGGGCCTCCAGTTCCGTCAGGCGGGCTTTGCAGAAGTCGAAGTTTTCGATCTTGTCGGTGTTGAGGAGCGGGATGGCGTCGCCTCCCGAACGCAGCGCCATCTGGTAGGGAATGTCGCGGGGCAGACCGGTCAGTGGTAGGGAAGAACTGACGTGGAGCATGGCGCCGGCGGAAACCGTTTTCTTCCCCGGTGTCCACAAGGTGTGGCTGATGGTTTTGCCGCCGCCGGTGATGTCCAGGATCAGGGGCGTGGCGGGAGAAAAGTCGCGGGTGGTCAGCGTGAAATCCAGGGTGTCCGAGCCTTTGGGATCGGCGCAGGCAAACTCGATTTTTCGGGCTTCCTTGTGCATGGTCATCATATAGGGAAGCCAAATGCCGATCTTGGCGAATTCGTCCGGGGCGTAAATTCGGGCTTGGGGAGTGGTGATGGTCACCTCGTCGAGATAAAGCCCTTGTGCGACGCCCTCGCTGAGGATGGCCAGGTCAGCGCCATCAAGGTCGACTTCGTTGTCAGACAGCGTGAACGGAAAGACGCATTTTTTCCATTGGGGGCCGACGCCGGTCAACAGGAGCCGCTGCTTCCAGCCGTTGCCGACCGCGATCATGACCTTGCCTTCCGGATTGGCGCCCCGGACCCAACAGGTGAGTTCGTAGGGGCAGCCGGGAAGTAGCCGGACGGTTTGGTGAAGATTACCATACTTGCCCGGTTCCGTGGTTTCGTTGCGGATTAGGAGGGCGTTGGCACCGGCGTTTGTCGTTTCGGCAACCACGCTCATGGTGCAACGGGCGCCGTTGTCACCCCCGCTCCAGGCGGCCGGCCGCCCATTTTCTGCCTGTTCGAACGAGCCATTGGCGACGGCGCCGCCGGCTTGGCAGGGCAGTAGTGTGCCGGTGGTGACCATGGCGGCCGTCAAAAACAGGGTCAGATGGCGCAGGGGATGGCGCATAAGGATGTTGTTTCCTTTGTTGGGTCGGGGAGGCATGAGCGTGGATTCTTCACCCCGTGTTGCTCAGGGGGGCCGTCCGGCGGAACGTCCGCTGCCGCGCTACAAGCGCTCGGCTACGGCAGACACCGATCCGTTTCAATCATTATTGAACAGGACCACATTGTTCAGTTCCGCAATGCGCTTGCCCTCGACATGGCCGTCAACGGCGGTGGTGTTGACGATGCCGCCGTGTACGGCTTGTTGGCCGGTGTTACTCGCAATGGTGCCCCAACCGGAACCGCTGCCCCAGACACAGGCAATGGGGTAGCAGCCCGCCTTGCCGCCATTGTAGCCGCTGTCGAGGAACATGACTTTCCTGGCGGCGTTGTTGATGGAGGAGATCTTCCGGCCTTTGCTGAACCCGTTGAAAGTGGCGTCATTTTGGATGTCGTGAGGCATCCAATAACCGACGCCGCCCTTGTATTTCTCGTTGGTGCTCGGATACCAGCCGTCCCAGCCGGGCTGGTAGGTGGGGCCGGCGGAGGGGCAGACCAAGGTTTCAAAGGCGATGCCCGAGCGTACCAGCGAGCTGACCCAGTTGAAGCGCCAGCTGTTGTCGTCAATGAACCACCACCCGGCGATGTTGTGCCAGTCCGAGGTGTTGCCCTGGTTGGCGAGCCCGTACTGGTCATAGGGCAGGCTGTCGTTGTGGTCGCCGGCATAGAGGAAGGCGCCCAACCCCATCTGCTTCAAGTTGCCGGCGCACTTGATCCGTTTGGCGGCGTCGCGCGCTTTTCCCAGGCTGGGCAGGAGCATGGACGCCAGGATCGCGATGATGGCAATCACGACGAGCAACTCGATGAGGGTGAAATGGGAGTGGGGTTTCATCGGACAGGTCCTCGCTGGTTTTGCCGTGTCGATCATCCTTGTTTCTTCCTGCGGGGGACGGGCTTTGCTGCCCTGGACAACGTGACTGCCGTGGGGGCCGGCCCGGTGGATTCCCTGACGATGAGTTCCGGGACAATGGGAAGTGCCGAGGCCGGTTGCCTGCCATGGATCAGGGCGAAAAGTTGGTTGCACGTGAGTTCTGAGAGTGTCTCCACCGGGATGCGCAGGGTGGTCAGGTTGGGGGTGGTCATCTGGGCCAGCGGGGTGTCTGCGACGCCGACCACCGAGAG
>JBAZJM010000047.1:0-21054 GCA_041651315.1 Lentisphaeria bacterium
GACTATTTCTTCCACAAGGGCGGCATGACCAACCTGACGCGTTTCTTCGCCAGCTATTACGGCTCGCGCGGCATCCGGGTGAACTGCATCCATCCCGGCGGGCTGCGGTCGCCCAGCCAGCCGGAGGCGTTTGTCCGCAACTACAGCGAGCGCACCTGCCTGGGCCGGCTGGCCAATGACACCGACCTCATGGGCGCCATCCTCTTCCTGGCCGCGGACGCCTCACGCTACGTCACCGGCACCAACCTGCCGGTTGACGGCGGGTATACGGCGAAGTGAGGCGTGATACGTGAAGACGTGAAGCGTGAGGAAACGGGTATGACGTATGCTGATTGGGAAAGAACGGTTCCGCCGGAGATCACGGGTGACACGGTCTGGCGGGTGGAGGCTTACCGGCTGGCTCTGTTCGCGGCGGACCTCGGCTGGCAGGATGTGACCGTGTTGGGGCAAGACCGGCGTACTTGGGGAGTGTCGGACCAGTTGTACCGGGCGCTCGGGTCTATCAGCGCCAATATTGAAGAAGGATACTCAAAGGGAACCGGCAAAGACCGGGCGCGTTTCTACGAGTACGCACTGGGGTCGGCCCGCGAAAGTCGGGGCTGGTATTACAAAGGCCGGCATGTACTGGCATCGGAGGTGGTGCTGCATCGGATACGGTTGCTTACCCATATCATCAAGCTATTGCTCACGATGATTCCTGACCAGAGAGGGTCTGAGATTCGCGAGGCATCACCCGAATACGCCGCAGATAAAAACACTTTACCAATTATTTTGCAACAAGTTATACCACAATAAATTCACGGATCACGGATCACGAGTCACGCTTCACGTTTCACGAATTACGAATTACGAGCCACGCCTCATGCAAACCCGACACTACGCCAACTATGAGTTGTCCCGCCTGATGCTGGGCACCGTGCAGTTTGGCCTGCCGTACGGCGTGGCCAACCGCACGGGGCAGCCCAGTTACGAGGAGGCTCGCGCCATCGTGGCGGCGGCGCTCGACGGCGGGGTCAACTGCTTCGACACGGCGGCCGGCTATGGCAGCAGCGAGGACGTCCTGGGGCGTGCCCTAACGGAGCTGGGAGCGGCCGACCGCGTCATGGTGGTGACCAAGGTGCGGCCGCTGACCGCCGACGAACTGGCCGATGCCACGCTGGCCGCGCGGGCGATCGAACAGTCGGTGGCGGAGTCTCGGCGGCGGCTCCGGCTCGACCGGCTGCCCGTCGTCCTGTTCCATCGCGAGGGCGATGCGCGGTACCTGGAGGTGCTCACGCGCTTGCAAGCCAACGGTTGGATCGGGCACGCCGGGGTGTCCTGCGACAACCGGCCGGGCCCGGCCGCTGCTTTCGCCGCGCAGCCGGCGGTGGGCGCCCTGCAGATTCCCGCGAACCTGCTGGACCGGCGCCATGCGCGGGGCGGATCGCTGGCTGCCGCGGCGGCACGGGGCGTGGCCGTGTTTGTGCGGAGTGTGTACTTGCAGGGCCTGCTGCTCATGCCCGAGGCGGCCGTTCCTGAGCCGCTGCGGGCGGTGCTGCCCGTCCGCCGCCGGCTGGCCGCCCTGGCGGAGTCCGCCGGCATGCCGCTGGCCGAACTGGCCGTGCGCTACCTGCTGGGGCAGGAGGGCGTCACCTGCGTGCTCGCCGGCGTCGAAACGGTGGCCCAGATGCGGGAAAATGTGGCGCTGTTCAGCCGCGGCCCGCTGCCTGATGACGTGCGTCAGGCCGTTGACGCGGTGGTTCCAGATCTCCCGGAAATGCTGATTACCCCGGCGCTGTGGAAGGTGGAAAAATGACAACCGGAACTTGCCGGCCAATGGCCATCATCGCCCAGGGAACCGTGATCGCAAGCCAGCCGGGCACGGACCGGCAGAGCTGCGCCTTTCCGCAGGTCGCGGTGCTGCCGGACGGCCGCTGGCTGGTGGGTTGCCGTGCCGCCCCCAGCAAAAGCGGCAAGGCGGGCCAGCGCGTTCTGCTCATGAGGTCGGACGATGCGGGCACCACCTGGAGCCCCGGCACCGCACCGTTCACGGCGCCGTCCCTGGCGGGCAAGCCGGGGCAATTCCGCGTTTTGGGGCTGACCGCACTGGGCGGGCGGCGGGTGCTCGCCACGCTTTACTGGGTCGACAATTCCGACCCGGCGCTGCCGTTTTTCAACGACCAGACAGAGGGGCTGCTCGACTCCAAGATCCTGTTTGCGGAGTCCGCCGACGGCGGAGAAAGCTGGAGCGAGCCGGCGCTGATGGACACCGCGCCGTTCAACGACCCCACCCCGATCACGGGACCGGTGCTGCTGCTGCCTGACGGCGAACGGGTATGCCAGTTCGAGACCAACAAATCCTATTACGACACCGCCCCCTGGGTGCACAGCTCCATCCTGATGTTCTCGCGCGACGGCGGCCGGAGCTGGCCCCGGCACAGTGTGGTCACCCGGGATCCGCGCGTGTTCTACTGGGACCAACGGCCCCAGGTGCTCCCGGACGGCCGGATCTTCACCCTGTTTTGGACCTATGACAACGTGGCGGCCGCCTACCTCAACATCCACGCCCGCGAGTCCACCGACGGCGGCCGCGCCTGGTCTCCCTTGTGGGACACGGGGGTGCCGGGGCAGCCGGCGCCGGTGGTGCCGTTGCGGGACGGGCGGCTGGCCATGGTTTACGTCGACCGCACGGGAGCGCCCGCCATCCGCGCCCGGACCAGCACGGACAACGGGCGCCACTGGCCGGCGGAGACCGCCCTGACCATTTATGAGAGTGTTTTGCCGAGCCAGACGGTGCGCAAGGACGGCATGGCCGATGCCTGGTCCGAGATGGGCAAGTTCTCGGTCGGCCTGCCCGCCACCGCCGCCTTGCCGGACGGCAGTTTCTTGGTGGTCTACTATGCGGGGCCGAGCACGGACTGCACGAGCATCAAGTGGGCGCGGATCACGGGGTGAGCCGGGCCGGTATCGAAATGTTTTTTTACATCCACGAAACAGGAGTTGATGATGAAAAAGTCAGCATCATGCAAAGCGGCGGACCACTCGCGCACCCAGGCGCTCTACCGCCATGCCAAGGAACGCATTCCCGGCGGCACACAGCTCTTGAGCAAACGCCCCGAAATGCTGGCGCCCGACCAGTGGCCGCCCTATTACCGCAAGGCCGCCGGCTGCGAGATCTGGGACCTGGACAACCGCCACTACTACGACTTCTCCACCAACGGCATCGGTTCCTGCCTGCTCGGCTTCAACGACCCCGACGTCACCCGCGCCGTCTGCCGGCGCGTCCGCAGCGGCAGCATGTGCACGCTGAACCCGCCGGAGGAGGTGGCACTGGCCGACCGGCTGTGCGAAATTCATCCCTGGGCCGAGCAGGCGCGTTTTGCCCGTTGCGGCGGCGAAATCTGCGCCGTGGCGGTGCGCATCGCCCGCGCCACCACCGACCGCTCGGTGGTGGCCATCTGCGGCTACAGCGGCTGGCAGGACTGGTATCTGGCGGCCAACCTGGGCGACAGCGACGCGCTCCGCGGCCACCTGCTGCCGGGGCTCAACCCGCTGGGCGTGCCGCGCGAACTCCGCGGCACCACCGTTCCGTTCACCTTCGAAAACCGCGAACAGTTCAACGCCATCCTGGAACAGTATGGCTCCCGGCTCGCCGCCGTGGTCATGGAACCGTGCCGCAACCAGGATCCCGAACCGGGTTTCCTGGAGTTCGTCAAGTCCGGCGCGCACCGGGTCGGGGCGCTGCTGATCTTTGATGAAATCACCATCGGCTGGCGGCTGGCGTTTGGCGGGGCGCACCTGAAATTGGGGGTGAGCCCGGACCTGGCGGTGTTTGCCAAGGCGCTCGGCAACGGGCATCCCATGGCGGCGGTCATCGGCACCCGCGCGGCCATGGCCGGCGCCCACGACTCGTTCATCAGCAGCACCTACTGGACGGAAGGCGTCGGGCCGGTCGCGGCCCTGGCGACCCTGGAAAAGATGCAGGCCGCCGGCGTGCCGGCGCATATCGCCCGGGTCGGGACGCGGGTGCAGCAGTGCTGGCGCGAGAGCGCCGCGCGGCACGGCCTGCCGGTGCACGTCGGCGGCTATCCCTGCCTGTCGCATTTCCGCTTCGACCACGCCCAGGCCGACGCCCTGCGCACCCTGTTCACCCAAAGCATGCTGGCGCGTGGCTTCCTGGCCGGCACCGGCTTCTATCCGACCCTTGCCCACACCGAGGCGATCCTGGACGCCTATGGCGCGGCGGTCGACGGCGTCTTTGCGGAGATCGCACCCGCCCTGGCGGCCAATACCGTCACCGCGCAGTTGCACGGCCCCGTTGCCCACAGCGGATTCAAGAGGCTGCTATGAAACTGGAACCTTGTGTGATCGACAGCCACGTTCATGTGGGGCTGGATTATGCCAACTACCTGGAGAACTCGCACCCGTACGCCATGAGCTTTGAGGACCTGGCGGAACGGATGGAGCACCATGGGGTCGGCCGGTCCATGGTGTTTCCCTTCGGCTCCAGCTATCACCTGCCGGCGGGTGAGGTGCCGGCGGCGCTGCGTTCCCGGTATCCCTACGAAAAGGAAAATCTCCTCCTGTTGCGTGAGATCTATGAGATCTATCCGGAGCAGGGTAAACGGGCCTTCCCCTTTGCCATGTTCGACCCGTCCGTGCGGGCCGAGGAACAGGTGGCGGGGCTGGAGGCGCTGTGCGGCCAGTACCGGCTATACGGGCTCAAGACCTGTTCCACCTACCTGCAGGCGTTCCTCAAGGACCTGCACGGCAAGGGCCGGCCAATTCTCGATTTCGCCGCCCGCCGGCAGCTGCCGGTCGTCTTTCATGTCTCCTATGACCCGGGCGATCCGTGGGCGCCCCTGGCCGATGCCCTGGACGTGGTCGAGGCCAATCCCGGCCTCCGCTTCTGCCTGGCGCACACCGCCCGCTTTTCCACGGCGGCGTTTGAGCGCGCCCAAACGCTCCCCAACTGCTTCATCGACTTTTCCGCCTTCAAGATCCATTGCGACTTGGCGGTGGCCAACTACCACGGCATCCCGCCGCCGGCGGAACGGCTGGACGTGGATTACGCCAATCCCCAGGCGGCGTTGCGGCAGATTGCGGAGCGCTTTCCCTACAAGATGCTGTGGGGCACGGACGCGCCCTATTACTCCTTCATCAAAAAATACACCGACGTCCACGGGGTGGTCACGGACGTGGCGCTGCGTTCCTCCTATGGCGCCGAATGTGCCCTCCTCAATGCGCTGCCCCGCGCCCTGGTCCGGAAGATCGCCTTTGACAACACTGTCCGGTTTCTCTTTGGCGACGGTTCGGGGAAAAATCGTGACACGTAAAACGTGAAGCGTGACACGTGAAGCGTTACCCATGACACACGGCGGCAATCACTTGACCGGTCAAGTGGGCACGGACGGACACGGACTTTCACGGACCGGCACGGACGGAACTCACGAATCGCCCCCTTGTCCGTGTGCGTCCGTGGAGGTCCGTGCGTGTCCGTGTCCCCCCTCAACCCTTCAACCCTTCAACCCCCCAACCACACCCCCAGTTAGGAAATCCCCATCATCATGAGCAAGTCAAAAAAAATCAGCCTTGGCGGCGCCGTTTGGTCCGCCGCCCCGACCCCCTTCACGGACAAAATGGAGCTTGACGTTCCCGCGGTCAAGCGCATGGTCGAGCACCATGTCCGCCTCGGCGTCGGGGGCTTGTTCCTGGCCGGCACCAACGGTGAAGGGCCGTGGATGACCGACGCGCAGCGCCGCCTGCTGGTCAAGACCGTCGTGCGCAGCACCGCCGGCCGCATGCCGGTGGCGGTGCAGGTGAGTGACAATTCCGCCGCGCGGATTCTGGACAACATCCGCGCCGCCCGGGAAGACGGCGCCGACATCGCCGTCATCGCCCCGCCGTATTTCCTCTCGCGCACGGAACCGTCCGCCGTCCGCGACGTGTACGTGGAAGCCATCCGCCAAAGCCCGCTGCCGGTCGGCATCTATGACCGCGGCACCTACAGTTCCGTGGCCGTTCCGGAACCCCTGCTCAAGCAGATCTACCTGGAAAAGAACGTGGTCATGATCAAGGACAGTTCCGCCAACGAGAAACGCATGCGGCTGGCATTGGAGGTCAAGCGCCGGCGGCCGGAGCTCAAGCTGCTGACCGGCTGGGAGTTCGAGTGCGTGCGCTACCTGGCGGCCGGCTTTGACGGACTGCTGCTCGGCGGCGGCGTCTTCAACGGCTTCCTGGCCGGGCAGATCGTGGCGGCGATGGCGGCGGGCGACCGCGGCCGGGCCGAGAAACTCCAGGCACGGATGAACCGCATGATGTACGCCGTGTACGGCGGCAAAAAGATCGCCTGCTGGCTGTCAGGCGAGAAGAAACTGTTGGTGGAGCTCGGGCTTTTCGGCAGCTGGCGGAACTATCCCGACTACCCGCTGACCGCCGCCTGCGACAAGGCCATCCAGGCCACCCTGAAACGCGACGCGGAATATTTGCTGCCCTGAACCCAACGGCGGCACGGGGCGGGGGGGGGAGCCTCGACCGCAATCGATTGCAACCGACCGCAATCGACTGCAGTCGATGAAGAAGAAACCATCCCGCCCCTTCCCACCTCCAGTCCGACCAGGAGCATTCCATGCCCAAAGAAACCATGACGCGGCACGCCGCGGACAATGTGTACCTGCACCAGGATTTCCATGGCGCCCTCAGCCATGGCATTGACTACCTGCACCGGCAGTTCGGGGCGGCCGCCGTGCGCGAGTACCTTTGGCAGTTCGCCACCGCGTATTATGCACCGTTGAAGGACGACCTCAAGCGTCGCGGCCTGGCCGCCATCCAGGAACATGTCGAACGGATCTACCGCACGGAGGGCGCGGCCGTCCAGTGCACCGGCACGGCGGACGAGTTGCGGATCGAGGTGCCGGCCTGCCCCGCCGTCATGCACCTGCGCGGCCAGGGCGCTCCGGTGGCGGAACTGTTTTATGAAACAACGCGGACCGTCAACGATGCCATCTGCGACGGCACGCCGTTCGCCGCCGAACTGGTGGCCTACGAGCCCGCCACGGGCCGCAGCAGCCAGCGCTTTTATCGGAGGCCGTCATGATTTCCTGCACCGAATTCATTCCCGCCTACAGCGAACTGTTCAAGTACCTCCACGCCCGGGGCGGGGAGGCGGCGGTCCGCGACTTTTGGAACTACCTGTCCGACAACTTTCTCGGCAACCTCAAAAGCCTGGCCGAACAGCACGGCATCCGCGGCTGCTGGTTGTACTGGAGCCACACGCTCAATGAGGAGGCGGCGGACTTCACCATGGAGCTTGACGAGGAGAAGGGCGAATTCTCCATCATCATGCGGCACTGCCCCTCCAAGGGGCGGCTGCTGGAACTGCACCACCTCACCCCGTATCCCAACTACTGCGGGCATTGCGACGTCCTCTACCGACGCGTGCTCGAGCCGCTCGGCTTCGAATGTACCGCCGACCTGAGCCGGACCGACCGCGCGGAGTGCGCCTTCTGGTTTCGGAAAAAACCGGCGGCGGGGTAAATCTGACGGAGTTTATCTTTGATACATTCTCGATATTGTGTGTTCGTCGTCGTTGTCGTGGTCGTTCTTCGTACTCGATTCGATGACGACCACGATTTTCAATCTGACAAAGAAGAATTAGCCAGGGCCAAAGGCCCGATTTTATCATAGCCTGGGGCAACGCCCCAGGTTTACGGGAAGGAGAAATCGAGGGCTGAAGGCCCGTTTCATGAAACGCCCCTTCAGGGCTCAACCATTTATGTCGCATTTCCTGGGGCGTTGCCCCAGGCTATGATGAAAACGCGCCGTTGGCGCTCAAAAACGAGCTTAACCTGATGGATATGGGCGACACGCCCGTGCCCACTCACCCTTCAAATTGATGCAAACTCAACCGCAAAGAAGGATCATCCCCATGAACGTCACCTTCCAAGTCGCGGGGCGGGAAACCGACACCCGCCAGGTTTTGGCCTGCCGGCGGATGCTGGTGGGGCCTTGGTGCAACCAGCCCGAGGAGTACGAGGGCTACAACGGCTTTGTCGGCTGGCCGGGGCTGACCATCCTCAAGAGCGGCCGCTGGCTGCTGCCGTTCAGCTCGGGGTACTGGCACGCCAGCTTTCCGCTGACCGCGGAACTGCTGAAAGATCCGGAAAACCACAAGTTCTACCGGGACATGCATGACGGGCACGGCTGCCCGTTTGTCAACGCCCCCCGCGGCGGCCGCGCGCACTTGATGCACTCCGACGACCAGGGGCTGACCTGGAGCCGGCCGGTCACCCTCATCGACACGCCCTATGACGACCGTCACCCCTCCATCCTGGAACTGGACAACGGTGACTGGGTCGCCAATTTCTTCGAATATTGGATGCCGTCCCACTGCCAGGCCCGCTACATGCGTTCCCGTGACCGCGGCACCACCTGGACGGAACCGCAGGCGACGCCGGGCAACGGCGGCGGCTTTGGCGCCAATCCGATGATCCAGCTCGCCGACGGCGCGCTGGTCTGGGTGATTGAAGGCTTTTACGATCCGAAAGCGGCTCATTCAGTCACCGGCGTCTTCCGCTCCGAAAACCGGGGTGAATCCTTTGAGTTGGCAGCCGTGGTCAATCCCGGCCATGTCCTCGAAGAACCCTCGGTCGTGGAACTGGCCGACGGCCGGCTGCTGCTCATCGGCCGGCGGCAGGACGACCTCTGCTGGTCGGCCGACGGCGGCCGCACGTGGAGCGAACCGGTCTCGGTCGGCGTCGAACTGTTTGACCCGCACCTGCTGCGGCTGCCCAGCGGCGTGCTGGCCTGTTTCCACGGCTCCTACGCCGGCGGCGGCCTCCGCGTCATGCTCAGCCCCGACGGCGGGCAGACGTGGCGCGGGCCCAAGGCGGGGATCGGCTACAGCGTCGACCCGCACGTCTACGGCTACTCGGCGCCGGCGGTGCTGCCGGACGGCTCGGTCTACGTCGCCTACCTCCATTCCGGCGGGCATGCGCCGGCGGATGCCCGGACCGAGGCGATCTGGGGGCTCCGGCTCACGGTCAATGAGGCCGCGGACGGCATCACCCTGCACCCCGCCCCCGGCTCCCCGGCCGCCCGCGGCGGCGCGGCGGGCGCCAGTGCCCTGGCCGGCTTGGAGGGACTGGTCACCCATGGGGGCGACCCGGAATTGGGGGAACTGCGCCGTTCCGAATAACGGCATTTGATACCAATGACCTCAGAAAAATCGTCCAGAGCCGCCCCCCCCAATCCGGTTGGATGACGCGCGTGCCGTGTTCGCGCGGAAGCAGCACGGCCACAAACTTGCCAGGCGGTTCCAGACATGATAGTTTCCCGCGTTGCCCATGCACCACCGCGATTGTCGTGGTGGGCGGCGGGATGGGCGACAGTGAAAACGACGCCGGGCAAACGCGTCAGAAAGATAGCGCGACAAACCGATGGACATGCTGACTTTTCTGGCCGCCGGAATCCTGGCCGTCAATCTGGGGCCGGTGGCCAACCGGAGCTATACCGACACTCCCCAAACCCGCGGCTGGATTGAAAATGAAAACCATCTGAGCCTGGGCCGCATTCCCGACGGGCGCCAGCAGTATGGCGACATTCCTTTCCGGGTGACCAATTCCCGGACGGCCGGGGGAAAGGATTTCCTGTATCTTGCGGGCAAGCACTGGAACCGGATGCCGGCCGCGGCCGCGCTGCCGCTTCACACCGGCAAAGCGTATGCGCAACTTCATCTTCTTCATGCGGCCGGCTGGGTGGCGCCGGGACAGCCGCTCGGGGAGCTGATCGTCTCCTATGCTGACGGCACGCAACAGGAGATTCCGATCCAGGCCGGGCGCGATGTGGCGGACTGGTACAACGGCCGGGAAGGGGACAACGCCCGCTTTGCCTATGCCGAGGGAGCCAACAAGAACCTGGGCAATTACGTGTCGAGTTTCGCCCTGGCCGCCAAACCGCCGGTCCAGCTTCAGTTCCGGGTGACGGATGAAAAGGGGATGTGGATGATCTCGGCGGTGACGCTGTCGGAAAAGCCGCTGGCGTTGCCGCCCAGGTCGCATGTGCCCGCGCTGACGCCACGCCAAACGCCGTTGCCGGTGGCGAAGCGCGAGGGGCCGTCCTACCAGGTGTTGGTGCTCGGCGACACCCATTTCGATGCGGATCCCGCGGTCTACCACCGGGACTATCACGAACCGGATTCGCGGCTCAACCACATTCAGCGCGCCGAGTTCGCCCGCAATGCCGAGATGTGGTCCGGCTACGGCCCGCGGTTGTTACGCGCCGTCGGGCGGCAAGTTACGGCCGACACCGCCTTCGTGCTGCAGCTTGGCGACCTGGTGCAGGGCGACTGCGGCAATCCGCAGGTCCATTCGCGCATGCTACTGGATGCGTTGCAGCTTTGCCAGAAGGCGTTTCCGGGACTGCCGTTTCTGACCACCGCCGGCAACCACGACATCCGGGGAACCGGGGCCGCTGCCGCTTACCGGGACACTCTGCTCCCCTATCTTTCCCGCGAACTGAAACAGCCGGTCCGCTCACTGAACTTTTGTTTTTCCCACGGGCCGGACCTCTTTCTCTTCATTGACTTCAACGATCCTGATCCCGAGGTCATCCGCCGGGCTTTGGCGGAACACGGCGGCGCCCGCTACAAATTCGTTGTTACCCACGGCCCGGTCATTCCGTCCGACAACCACGCGGCTGCCTGGTTCCTGTTCGGTGGTGCCGACCGGACGCGCGCTGAGATGCGCGAGCTGTTCCTGAAGAACGATGTGATCGTCCTGGCCGGGCACACCCACACCCTGGAACTGGCGGAATGCGCCACCGATGCCGGCCGGATCACGCAACTGATCGCCAACAGCGTCTGGATGAATGAGCCACTGGCGAAGCCGGCGGTGCAGTTTGAGCATCCGGCCGACTATGGCCGGCGGCAACGGGAAGAATATCAGAATCTGGAAGGCGCCCGGCTGCTTGATGAATACCGGCCCGCGCTGACCCGTTATTTCCTGGCGGAGGGCGCGGGATATGTCCGGCTCGACATTACCCCGGATGGTGTGACCGCTGTGTTCTTCGGCGGCGACCGTCCGGCGCCGGCCCTGACGTTCCGGCTGCGTTGAGCCGAGCGGTGGAATCGCCACGGGCGACACGCCCGTGCCTACAGGAAACCCAGATCCGTCTTCTGTAGCGGCGCCTGTGCCAGGCGCCCCCCAAAATGACCACTCCCCACGCGGCTGGCACAGCCGCGGCTACAGCGAAACACCCCTCTTCGCGGGGTTGCACCCCCGCGCCTGGACATTGGCAAAAGTCCGTCATCGGCGGGACGCCGATGCCTGGAGTTTGGCAAAACTCAACGGGCGGTATTCCCGTCCCGGCGGGACGGGGCGGGAATAGGCAGGGGCTTCAGCCCCTGTTTTGTCACCCCCGATTTCGCGTGCCGTCAGGTACGCGGCGAATCGCGGCGTACCTACGGCACGCCATCGTTTCATTTTTCGGAACAGGGGCTGAAGCCCCTGCCTATTTTCATTCAGTCCCTACGGGACGAAGCCGCCCACCCCGTACTTGTGCCCAAGGCCAGACACGCTAAAGCGTGAACTCAAACGACCCGTTGAGTCCAGCCTTCGCTATCTTGGCGGCCTTCGGTTCAAATTTTTCTCCGCGGTTACTGCCGCTCGAAGACGTAGAGCATGGCGCTGAAGGCGGGCAGGGGGAAGGTAAGGGTGACCACGCCGTCGGCGGCCGTGACCGTGCCCAGATTCTCCGGCTTCAGTTCGCTGTTCCGGTTGACGGTGTCCACCAGGGACGGGGCGCGCTTGATGGCGGCCTGGGTGAGCTTCATCTGTTGGGCCAGGTACCAGGAGTTGGCCTGGGTTTCGGACAGGGCATAGCGGGTGACCTTGAAGCGGTCGCCGAGCCCGGCCACGTTGACCTTCAGGTCGACGCCGGTGGTGTAGCGCGCCTGGCTGGCGACGTCGAAGCTGTAGGCCAATACCTTGACCGTGCGGTTGTTTTCCACCGTGGCCAACGCCCAAACCGGTTCATGGTCGGCATCGGCCGCGACCTGGTTGCCGCCGTTGAGCATGGCCAGCAGCTGATAGGCGCGGCAGACCGGGGTGAAAATGCCGTGGAAGGTGATGACGGTGGCCTGGCCGGCGAACTCCGGCGCCGTGGCCTCTTCCGCCGCCGGATATTTGGCGAAATAGATGGGGGAATGGAAGAAGAAGGCCATGAGGTCGACACCCAGCCGCTCGGAGAAGTTGCCCATGTGCAGGGTGGCAATGGCCTGGATGTGGTTGTTCATGTCGTGGGGGATCTCGGCCGCTTTCCAGTGCCCGTCAAAGAAGACCGGGGTGTACTCGGTGTTGAACAGGCGGAGCGTTTTGCCGGTCATCTCTTCATACCGTTTGATGTAGCCCTTGTAGCGCAGAATCTGGTCTTCGCCCTGGCGCCAGGAGATGTCGGAGTGGCCGCCGCCGAGGTAGCCGTGGTAACTGATGGCGTCGATCTTGGTGCCGACTTTGCCGGTGGCGTAGTTGACGCCCCTGGCGCAATGCTCCAGCATCGGCTCGAGGTAATCTTCCGGCGGGCCGCTGGGGCCGGCGATGAAGATCTCCGGCAGCGCCCGGGTGGCGCCGGCCACCGTGTAGTCCTGCATCTTGATGAACTCCTCGCGGCACTGGTCGCGCTTGCCGGGGAGGCCGTGGAACTCCGGCTCGGTGCCCGGTTCGTTGCCGGTCTCGAAGATCCAGCTCTTGACCTCCTCGGCGCCATAAGTGGCGACGAGGAAGGTGATCAAGCGGTAGTTGAGCTCCTCCCACAGTTTGTAGTCACGCGGGGCATAATTCTCCCGCCCTTCCCACGCCAGGGCTTGGGGAACGGTTTCCAGGCCGATGATCGGCTTGACGCCGCCGACCAGGATCTCCTTGTCCAGCATGTACTTGATGCTGGAGAAGTCGGTGGTCAGGCGGCCGTCCGGGCCGATGGTGCAGACGGGGGGAAACGGCTGGTCGCTCTCCGGATAATGCGTCCGGTTGGCGCCGAAGCTGACCTTCCAGTTTCCCTGCGGGTCCTTGGTCACGGTGCAGAGGTTGGTGCTGTTGTAGATGTGATGGACACGGACGTATTTGAAACCCAGTTTGGTGCGTTCCTGCAGCCAGCGGCCCGGCCCCTCGACGAACGGGCCGGCGGTGCCGATGCTCGGGGAATAGACGCGGTCGGCGTTGTGGTGGTCGACGGCGTTCAGCGGGCTGGTGAACACGGTGCCTTGCCGGCCGCAGTCAACGGTGACCGTTGCTTTGGCGGTGTTCTTCGGGCGGACGGGCAGCGCCTGGTATTCGGTGGGCACGTCGATGCGCAGGGCGTCGAACCAGGCGCGGCCTTTGGAGCCGCCTTCCAGACCAAATTCCCATTGGGCGTACTTGGCGCCGGGCGGCACCGTGAGGTCGTGTTTCTGAACGTTCCAGCCGGTGCTACCCGAGACGGCAGCCACCTCGGTCACGGCAAGACTTTGCCGCCGGTCGTCAAGCAGCCGGACACGGGCGAACGCCTTGCCGGTGGCGACGCCGTCCGTGCGGATGGCCAGCGAGGCTTTGGCGGTTGTGCCGGAAAGCGGGCCGGCATTGGAGCGGATGAGGCAGTCGCCTTGGACGCGGAGGGAGGCGAGCCGGTCGGCCGCTTGATCGGTCACGCAGATGATGTCTTTTTTGAGCCGCCCATCGGGGAATTCGAAACCATTGGGGATGGTTTCCAAGTCGTAGCGCACTTCAAACGAGCCGTTTTCCGTGATGTTGACGGTGCTGGCCACCTTGCGGACCGGGGTGGGTTCTTTCCACACCTTAACGTCCGAAAACCAAGCCTCCGACCCTGGGTGCGCCCAAGAGCAAATGATCGGGCGAATGGTGGTGGTGGTTTCCTTGATCGAAAAGAACGTGTCCTTGCGCAGGACGGTCGTCCAATCCTGATTGCCCTCCTTGTACAAACCGTAGTGGTACATGCCATACCAGTTGCCGTTGAGCTCGCCCTTGGCGTTGTACTCCACCAGCCCATAGCCGAGGCCGTAACACCACGGCAGGTTGCTGCCTGCCTTGGGGATGAAGGAGTAGTTCTTGATCTTGACCCGGACGGACATGTGGTATTGGTAGCCGGGCTCCGGCGTGAGCACCAGCGTGGACTGGAGCCGGGCGTCGTCATAGAGATGCAGGACATTTTTGCCGGTGGCGGGATCCTTCTCGATGACCGCCTTGCCCTGGGTCACCTCCCAGCCGGGAATGGTGCCGTCAGTGGCGGTCTGCGCGAAGTCCGGGTTGTAGCCGGCCAACAGATTCTTAACCTCTTCTGCGGCGGTCGTCAACTGGCAGGCTGCCAGCAGCGCGGCGGCGGTACACCCCCATGACCAGTTGCGGATAAGGCGGAGGCGTTGGGTGAGTTGGTTCATTTCCCTTTTTCCTTCATCTCAATGGTATTGTGGCTATTTATGGGATTGTTGATTGGCAAGATATTTCCATAGGCGTGCGTACGATTCGGCCGTGTAATAGCCGTGGCCGTTGCGGGGGTAGGTCAGGATTTCCTTGGGCGCCCGGATGGCATTGAACACCGCATAAATGCCGGAGGGGGGGCAGGTGGTGTCGATCAGGCCGGCATCGATATAGGTTTGCGCCTTGATCTCAGGGGCGAAATTGACCAAGTCGAAGTAGGGCGCGGTCTTGGCGATGGCGGGATCCGCCGGCCGGCCGTCCCGATAAACGACCCAACCCGGCCAGCCGGCGTTCAAGCCGCCGGCCTGGCCGGAGAGATTGCACAGGCCGGGCACCAGGGCGGCGCAGAAGGTGACCTGCGGATCCAGCGCGGCCCCGGCCAATGCCTGCGCGCCCCCCTGGCTGCTGCCCCAGGTGACCAGCGTCCGGCCGTCCCATTCCGGCTGGGCCTTGAGGAATTGCAGCGCCCGCGCCACGCGCAGGAACATGCCCCGGAAATAGCAGGCGTCACGGTTGCCGGCGCCGAACCCCGGATAGCCGGCCAGTTCTCCGGCCTCCAATTGCCGGTAGTACTCAGCCGGCTTGCCGTTGGCAATGCCGTGGGCGTTGATGTCCATGGCCAGGCAGGTGCCGCCCGCGGCCATCCAGTCCACCCGGTTGGCGCTGCGCACGCCGGCCCCTTGCAGGCACAGAATGGCGGGCAGCGATTTCGGTTTGGCACCCACCGGACGGGAATAGTAGCCGCTGACCGGCCGCCCGCCCGGGCAGGCCAGTTGGACGTCAAAGGTCTCGACCCGGCCCTGGCCGTCGGCGATGGGCGCCACCGGGGTCAGGACCGGCTCCATGGGCCGGGCGGCCAGGTCGCGGAGTTGGGCGCGCCAAAAGACAAGAAAGTCGTCAGGGCGGGTTAGGGGGGCCTTGATCTCTAAAGGCGAAAAACCGACCCCGGCGCGGGCAGTTGCCGCCGCACCCGAGACATCGTGGTAAGTCGCGGTCACCAAGACGAAGCCCGGGCGGTCCAGGGTGAGGGTGACGGCCACCGGCACGGTCTGGGTGGTGACGGCGGCCGTTTGCGGCGGCGCGATTTCCCGGGCCATGGCGACCTGGACCGTCCGCCCGGCCACCGGTTGCCCTGCCGCGTCCCGCAGACTCAGGTGGAACGTGGCGGTCTCCCCCGCCGCATAAAGGGCGGCCGGCCGGTCGGTGGCGAGCACGATGGAAAAGGCCGGCGCCGACGCCGTCGGGGCCTGGCCACCGGCCGCGCCGAATACGGCGGCTGGCAGGAGGAGGCCCGGCCACAACAGAAACCAACGGAGGACTGGATGCATTCACTCTCTCCAGCGGCATCAGTTTTCGTTTAGGTCGCACATCGGTTTGGTGATGCCGGACTTCTGACGGCCCTCGACGTGGCCGTCGCACATCGCCAGATTGGCTTTGTTGGTGTGGACGAACCCCGCCATGCCGTCAAATCCCGAGCCAAACGCGCTGGCCTGAATGGCCGCATAACCGGTGATGGCACCGGTCTGCTGGCCGACAAAACCGACGCCCTGCTCAAAAGAGGAGGACAAGATGCCGTCAATGGTGTAAAGACGCTGGGCCGGGCTGGAGATGGCGCCGAGCCTGACGTAACAGCAGGTGCCGGCCGTGTTGTCGGTCAGGTCGTTGTAGCCCCACCAGTTGGAATCATTGCGGATGCGGTAGTAGCTGAACTGCCGCACGGTGGAGGCCGGCAACGGCACAAGCTGGGTGGCGGTGGGGCAATTCCAGATCTCGCGGGCGCTGGTTTTGACGGTGCCGTCCCACAACGCATAGGACGGCCCCACATACCCCAAAATGGTGAGCCGTTGCGGCCACCACTGGCCGGGGTTGCGGTTGGGGTCATAGGCGCGTGGCAGGCAGTCGTCGCTGTCACCGGCGTAGCTGAGCGACCCGAGGGCGATCTGCCGCTGGTTGCTCAGGCAGATGGCGCCCCGGGCGGTTTCCCGGGCGTTTTTGAGGGCGGGCAGCAGCATGGAGGCCAAAATGGCGATGATGGCGATCACCACCAAGAGTTCGATCAGGGTGAACCGGCGGTTGGCTGTCATGGGGCGCCTCACAGCTTAAGAAACATGTTTCTATACCCATTATAACCCATTTCCGAAACCTGTCAAGGGCGGGCGAAAACGTGCCGCGCGTTACTGTGCTGGGGGCGCCGGGGAATGACCGGCCACCGGCTGCTTAATTCTACTTTGTTACATTCTCGATTCTTGTGCTCGTCGTCGTTCTCGTTGTCGTCCTTCGTACTCGATTCGATGACGACGACGAGCACGAGAACGACGACGATTTTTAATCTATCAAAGTAGAATTAACTCCGGCCGTCATGCCTCCCGGATGGCGTTGCGGTCGCTGACGGCGACGGCGATGCCGCGTTCCTGCCCTGCCCCCTTGGGCGCCACGGCGCAGTAAAAATGATAGAGCACGCCGTTGGCGCCGATGATGCCCGGCTTATGGGCGTACAGCGTGTCAATGGCGCCGAGCCCGCCGACGTCAACCAGAATGTCACCGGCCTTCCGCCAGTGCACCAAGTCCTTGGAAAACGCCGCGCCTTCCCGTGCATGGCCGTCCGACGAATTGCCAAAATAAAACATAATCCATTCGCCGTCATGGCGATACACGCATGGATCAGAGGCGAATACGTCGTCGAAGGCGCCCCGGGGCCCCACCGGCAGCAGCGGGTTGGCGGGGCAGCGCTCCCAATGGACCAGGTCGCGGGAATGGGCCATGCCGCTCTGTTCGAGCCAACTTCCGTCTTCCCGGTCTTTGGCGTTGTAGAACAGGTAATAAACGCCCTCGTGCTCAAGCAGATGGGATTTGTAAAGCCCGCCGCGCTCCCACGCCGCGCCGTCTTCCGGACGCAGGATCGGGGCGCCGGTCTCCCAATGGCGGAGGTCATCGGAAAAGCACAGCCCGATCACCCCCGGCCCCACTTCGTAGCCGGGCTTGGGGTAGGCGTGGTAGGTTCCGACATAGCGGCCGTTGACTTTTTTCAGTTGGCCGTTGCCGAACAAGTCGTGGTCGCGCAACAGGCAATTCATCCCCGCGTTGAATTCGGTGATGCTGCCCTTGAGGCCGCGCCCCATGATCAGGCCGTCCCGGTGCCAGTGGAGGAGGTCGTCGGAGACCGCCAGCCCGCTCTGATACCCCCGGCCGTCAAAGCCGATATAAAGCATGCCATAGCGCCCGTCATCCAGACGGAACGGAAAGGGGCAGTCGACGGCCTGCGAATCAAAGTCGCCTTCCCGGCCGGAGGCGGCCAAAACCAGTTTGTCGTATTTGTGCGGCGTCTTGATGAAGTCGTGTGACATGGCGACCGATTCTCCTCTGTGGCATTCCCTTTGCGGTCTTCGTGTCTTCGTGGTGAATCCGAAGTTTTTAGGTTTACAAGGCACTAAGCGGGCAGAGGTGCCAGCTCCACCGTCTCGCCCGGCGCGGTGGCGAACGTCAGGCGGTCGCCGGTGAGCGTTTCCGCCGCCAGTCCGTTGCGCTGCAGGCGGACCGGCCGGCCGGGCCAGGGGGATTGCAGCGTGACGGGGCGCCCCCGTTCGCCGATGATCCGCACCGGGCCGACCGTGCCGCCCCGGCATTCGGCGGACACCAGGAAGGCGCCCTCCGCCCGCAGGTTCAGGAACCCGGCATCCCGGTTTCGCGGCCAAATGGGAAACAGGCGCAGCACGCCCTCATGGCCCTGCAGCAGCATTTCATTCACGGTGTTGGGGACGAGGCTGCAGTTCTCAATGCCATGCGGATTGTCGCGGATGAAGCCGTTGGGCTGGCCGATCGCCAGGATCATGGCGCGCAGCCGGGCCAGCAGTTGGCCGCCGTCGTAACCGACGCGGGCGGCGCACGGATAGAAGCTGTTCATGCCGTTGCTGTCACGCCAGGCATTGAGGGCGTCGATGGTGTTGCGGGCGATCTCCAGCAGGCGGGGCGGGCTCTCCAGGCCGACGGCCCCGGCCGGATAGAGGTGCTGGATGGCCAGGGTGTTGCCGGGGTTGGACTCCATCCCCCGTTCACTCAGGCGGAACACGGTTTTGCCGTCACGTTCGTAAGTTGGAAACTCGCTGAGGTGCTGAAGGATGTGCTGCCACTGGGCATGTCGTTCCAAGTCACAGCCCAGGGCCGTTCCGAGGTCGATGGCCAGCTTGAAGACCATCGGCACCAGCCCCAGCGACAGGACCGGGTTGAAGTCCGGGCCGCTGCATTCGTGGATGGCATCGGTGTAGATGACGTACCGGCCGTCCTCGAACTTGAGGTAGTCTTCCCAAAAGTCGGCGACTTCGCGCACGAACGGGTAGACGGCGGCGCCGTAGGCCGGGTCATAACTGTGGTACCAGTGCGCCGCCAGGTTGACCACGCAGTAGGCGGCATTGCTTTTTTGGCCGTAGAACAGGGACCCCTTCTCATAATGCTCGGAGGTGCAGTAGGCGTTTTCCGGATGAAACTGGGTGGTGTCGCTGCCCTTGGGGCCGATGCCGACGGGATAGTAGACGCCGCGGATGCCCAGGATTTCCCGGCAGAACCAGCGGCCGCGCTCCATGAAGTCCAGGATGGGCGCGTGGTAGACCAGGGCCTGTTCCAGGTGGTTGCTGGAGTAAAGGCCGTAAAACGGCGCCTGGTAGTTGTAGTTCAAATGGTAGTCGCCACCCCATTCCGGCTCGTCCGTGGTCACCCAGGTGCCGAAGATGCAGGGCGGAAACTCGCGGTCCCGGCAGCAGCTGCCCATGACGTACTGGGACAGGTAATAGCGCTGTTCGAGGACGGGATCGTCCAGCTCTACCAGCGACCGGCTCCAAAACTCCTGCCACCAGGCGGTGTGCGGAGTCCGCAGGGCGGCGGCATGCTCCTCCGCCAGGGCGATGGCGGCCTTCAGGTAATCGTTGTTTTTGAAGCGGCTTTGGACGCCGACCGCAAGGACCACCGGGCGGCCGGGCTCCAGACGGAAGGTCAGCCCTTCGGCACCGTGGAGGGCCAGGGCACAGGCCGCTTCCACCTGAAGCGGGGGGCGGGCCGGCAACTGGCGGGTCCACCAGTGGCTGCGGCCGGTCTGGCCGCTCACCGTTGCCGATTCCGGCTGGCGGGCCGGAGCCAGGTCAATCTCGACCGCCAGGCCGGTGCCGGTGGCCGCCAGTTCAACGAACAGGGTGTTTTGGGTGGCGGCGACCCAGGCGGTCAGGGTCAGGCTCATCCCGCCCCGCTGGAAGGTGGCGATGGTGGTGGCGTCCCACAGCCGCTGTTCGACCCGGTAGGACGCCCCTTGCAGTTGCGGCATCCGCAGCGCCACGCTGCCGAGGGGACGCGGGCCGTCATTGTATTGCCCTGTTAGTTTCCAGAAGTCGTTTTTGGCCAGCCAAAAACGCAGCTCTTCCGGCGGGCCGCCAAAACAGGCGCCAAGATCGCCGTTGCCGAGCAGCGGCGCGTCCGTGGCGGTCCGGGAGGGAAGCAGTTTCGGCGGTGCGGTGAACACGGCCGCATGGCGGGAGAGAATGGTTTTGGCGTCCATCATGGGGCGATAGTATAACCGTTGGTCATATGCCTTTTCACCGTTGCCATTTGTTGGGAACCCCCTTTTGAGGAAAGGCGGTTCCCAAACCCTCCGTCAAACCTTCTTGTGCCTTTTGCGGATTCCGCAGGCCGCCCCTTCTGTCCCAATCGTGGCATGTCGCACAAGAGCGGCCTGCGGAATCCGCAAAATGAAACAAAAGTTTTAGGAAGGGGCTTGGGGAGCACCCTTTTCCAAAAGGGTGGCCCCAACAAATGGTAACACGATCACCGGGCCGTGGCTTGGAACGGGCCGGCCGGCAGGCCGGAGGTGTCCGCCAGGGTGTTGGCCGGGTTGTCGGCCCAGGCGTACCGCACCGCTACGGGGGCCGCCACCTGGGGAGAGGAGACCACAATGGTTGCCCCCTCGATGGTGGCCCCGGCCTCGTGAAAGATGTGGTCGGCGCCGGCCACGGCGAATCCACGCAGGGGGCCGCCGCCGCGGCAGCACAGGGCGCCGCCGGCCACGGCAAAGGCCAGGCGCAACTTGGCGCCCTCCACCTTTGCACCAGTGCAGACCGGGCCGTCGCAGGCCACCGGGCGGCCATAAGTCTTGGCCAGGGCTTGGAGGGCCAGGCGCCGGCCGACATCGAGCTTGTTCTTGGGATGGATGTCCACCGCGTCGCCGATGTCCACGCTGACCGCCAGGCCGCAGCCGGGCACGGTGGCCGCCGTCTCGCGCTGGGCGTCGCGTAGCGCCGCCCAGCCGTTCAGGCCGGCATCCTCTGGTGGCGGCTGCCAGGCGGACAGCTGGACGATGTGGAAGGCAAACGGGGGCGTGCCCGGCACGTGTGCCGGTGGTGCGCCGGCCGCCGCCCAGCGGGCGCGCCAGTCGGCGATCAGGACCGGCAGCAGTTCCCGGTATTCCTCCGCCCGGGCGGCGTTGTTTTCGCCCTGGTACCAGATGGCGCCCCGGGCGGGGAAGCGGATAAGGGGATGAATCATGGCGTTGTAGAGCACGGTGCCGGGGTTGATCTCAACGCAGGGGTGCGCCTGTTCGACCGCATGGCGCCATTGGCCCGCCAGCGGCACC